>CAJUTW010000022.1 GCA_910589335.1 uncultured Bacilli bacterium
TGTTTTTCCCATAATAACTCCTATTCCTATAAGTTTAGTCCTAAAAATGCCTTAAACACCAATTTTTCGCACCATGACTATAATTGGAGTAATAATGGGAGAATTATTAGTATCTAAAACTGGTATAGGTTATCTTATAATGTATGGTTCTCAAGTGTTTAATATTGATTTGGTTATTACAGGAGTTTTTATACTTGGTATAATTTCATATTTAATGTATTTAGTTATAGATAAAATAGAAATGTATATAAAAAATAAGAGAAATTAATTCTCTTTTTTTTGAAAAAATGATTCATTACTGATCCATTTCCACCATTTATTACGGTTATAATCCAAATTATTAAATCTATAATATTATTTATTAACCATAACCACCATGATTCTTTAAATCTTAATATAATTAATATTACACCACAAAGATTTATACAATTTGAAGTAGCGTCCATAAATGCTAATCTTTGAGTTGGTATTAATGTTAATAAATAACCTAAAATAATACTTCCTATTATGCAAGATAAAGTTATTAAACACGAATTTTTTAAAATAAATTCTCGTATCTTAACATTCTTATCATCATTTAGGTTTTTATTCCAAGTAATGAAACCATTAATTTGAAGTGGAGAAAAAATAAATATGTAAAAGAAAAAGATACCAAAGAAATTATTTTTAAAAGAAACATATCCCATTAACAAATAATTTATTAAACAAAGTATATAATTTATTCTTTTACCTCCACTAGCAAAATAAGCACATAAAAGTCCTGTTAAAAGAATAGTTCCTCAAATAATTAAATCATTAGAAATGATTCCTGATATAACAGAAATAATTGAACTTAAAATTGTTATTATTAGATATTTTTTATTCATATTCTTTAACCAACTTTCTACAAATTTTCTATATAGTTACTTTTTTATAAATGTTTTAATAGTTCTTTAAATTCGATATATCCATATTTTTCATTAAAATGTCCTGCATTATTTATTATTACTTTCTCAGACTTAATTCTATTAGCAAATTCTTCTGCATTTTCTATTGGAACATATGGATCATTATCCGAATAAATGCATATTATTTCTTCACATAAAGAATTAATTTTTAATAATTCATTCTCATCTAAGTAGAAAGATTTATATAAGTTCATATCATCCTGAAAAGTAATATTATTAAATCCTGCAACTGTAATAATTTTTTTTACTTTTATACAATTTTCTATTAAGAATTTAATAATAAATATCCCTCCAAGACTATGAGTAACAAATACAGTATTTTCTGTTATATATCCTATTTCATTATATGCTTTTAATATCTTACTCCAACTTTCATAATCCTGTTTATAAGGACCTGGAAGGCTTGGAACAATACAATCAATTTTTCTTTTACTCAACTCTCTTTTTAACCATGGTATCCAATTTTTATATGGGTTTCCATAAGAACCATGTATTATAAAATAATTATTCATTTTTATCACCATTTAAACAATTAACAATATAATTAGCCAATTTATAATCTATTCTTTCTTTTTCTACTTTATTAAAGTTAAAATTACAGAAAAAGTCTTTTTCATATATATTACCTTTCTCTTTCAACAATATTTAGAGGATAATTGTTTGCTAATGCAATAACATTTTTACACCATATTTCAACTAATCTATCAATTGCTTCTTTTGTATAAAATGCATAAGGAGCTGTCGCCATAACATTTCCTTTATAATCATACATCTTTTTCTCATTGCCATATAATTCAAAAGCATAGCTTATTTCTTCTTTTTCTGCCCTATTAAGTAACAAATCGTGGTTATATAATTCTCTAGGATTATTAACTACATTAATAAACGCATTACCTTTCATTGTATTGATCAAATCATCAGTAATTAATTTGACTGTTTCATCATTTGTAGCAAATGCTGGAAAAATAAAATTCGCTTCTTTAAATATAGTTTCTAAATCTACTTTTTTATAATTATTTTGTTTTTCACTTCTATTCCAATAAATAACATTCATACCTAATGCTTGACACATATCTGCTATTTTAGTACCAATAGTACCTAATCCAATAATCCCTACTGTTTTATTTCTAATTTCAGTTGTCAGCATTTCTTTTGAATAATCCATTTTATAATCTGTTTTTGCTTGAATTGGAAATTTTTTTGCTAAACACATCATAAGAAATATTCCATATTCAGCAACCGAATCAGTTGAATATTTTGGTATATTGCATACAACAATATTATTATTTTTACAATAATCTAAATCTATCCAATCAAATGCAGTAGTTGATAAACAAACTCCTCTTAAATTTTTAATTTTACTTAAATGATTAGCATTAATATCCCAATTATACCAATCTGGATCTACTACTAATATTTTTTCTTCTTCATCTATCAAGTATGGTGCTTTATCTAAATCAAAAGTATCTTCTAAAAATATAAGTTCCCCAGCTTGATTTAATTCTTGAATTTGTTTTTTAGTAAAACTATTTTTTGTATAGGTTATATATAATTTCATTCTTACCTCCATTTTATAATCAATCTACATATTTATGCTGTTCACTAGTCCACGCGGGTGTACAAGGAGTTGCTGCTTCAAAGTTACCATTAAAAGCATAGTATTCATTTTTATTAATAACAATTACATCACCTTGTTTAAAATCTATCTTTTCCTCGCTATCTTTCATATACATAGTTCCATTACCATTGATAATATATAATAATTCTTTACAATTTGTATTTACTTGAAATCCTTTTTTCGGACTTCTACTATTTATTTTTATTACTGCAAAATTTATGTCTTTATCAAGAGAAGGATAATCTAACCCAGAATATCCATCTCCACTATAAAATTCTGCACTTTCCTTTTTTATAAATTCCATTTTTATCATTCCTTTCAGTAGTTTATTTTAAATGTTCGTTTTACTATACAATTTATTTTTTGTTGAACAACTACTCTAATTTTTAATTCTATTCGTTTTTTAATTTTCTTTTTATCTTATTTAAAGCACTCTTCATCAATTAATGGGACAATATCTATTGCAGGTTCTTCATATGGATGTACTTCTCTTAATTTTGTTATAACTTTTTTGACTTTGTCTATATCACATATAAATTCTATTTTTTCTTCTTCTACAAATTCTAAATTGTTTTTTTCTCCAATATATGGATTAGCATTATCATTTGGCTTAAAAGTTCCTAATGATTTTGTTGATGAAGTACAGTAAGTATAATCTCCTATTATTCCTGCTCCAGTCTCACATACAATATTTCTAATCATTTCTACATTTTCTAATGGGACTGTTACAAATATCTTTACTCTTTTTATATCAATATTCATTATATTTCTCCTAATATTTTTTATAATTATTATCTAGTAATTAATAAAATATATTTTCTATTTTTTGATCTGGGTGATTTTCTTTCATTTCTACACTTTCCCATGGGTATGTAAAAAGTTTTTCTCTTGGTAAATCAAACCCATAAAAACCTTTTTCAATATTTTTTGGCATATTTTCTTCTCCTCTTATACAAATAGTGGAAAATAATATTTTCGATTTTGGTAAAGTTTTTCTGATTTCATCAAGTGCCGTATTAACAGTATCTCCTGAACTATATGTTCCCTCAACAACTAGCAATATTAATTCTTTATTCTTATCTAAGTCATTTAAAGTGTTTAATAATACTATATGATCATAAATTCCATCTTGTTTTATTTTTTTTACTTGAATTGGACTAAACTTTATTAAATTTAATTCGTTTGCAATGTAAACAGCAGGTACAGCTCCACTACGTAAAATTGGAACAACATAATCAATTCTCAAATTATTTGTATTACAATAATCTCTTATTTCTTTCGAAACTTTTAAACAATAATCTTTAAAATCATCATGTGACATACTTTTTATTTCATCTTCGTATTTTATCTTATCATTACTTCGTGAATGCATATTAATCCTCCTCTATTATTTCCATTAAAATACCATTTGGATCTTTAATAAAGAAATAAGTTTTTCCCAATCTTCCCTTTGTAATTGTTATTTTTGAATCACTTAGTTTATTATCTTCAATAAATTTTTTTGCTTTATTAATATCTTTTACTCCAATACCAAAGTGTTTATTTCCAATTGTTTTTAAATCTATACCTAAATCTTTTGAATGTTCTGGTAATTTATTATTTTCCATATAATTAAATATTTCTAATATCATATTTCCTAATTTTAGCATGATTATATTTACATAATCGTCATGATATTCTTTATATTTTTCAAAACCAAATAATTCATAAAAATTTAAAGTTTCTTCTAAATTATTCACACTTATAGTGACATGATTAAAGCTAAACATAAATATTTTTCCTTTCAAAATATTAAAATTTATTTATATTATATCATTTTTTACTGTATATTTAAATATAGTTGGCTAACTTCTATTTTTATCTCATCAATAAAATCATATGCTTTATCTAATTTAGCTTCTAACTTTTCTATTTTTTCTAGTGCTTTAAATAACTGTTTACTAATTTCACTTTCTATTCCTTTTGTTGTCATTTATACCATTCCTATCTTCTTCTATATTAACATTTTTTTCATTTTTCTCAAAATTAAAATAACAATTACTTTACATAACTGTTATTTTTTCTTTCTAGTCACAAAACTGTAACCAATAAAATACTAACAAAGAATTTACTACTTAGATTTATAAATAAAAAAAGAAACCTTTATAAACTAATTAATCTAATATAGTTTATAATTTAGTTTCTTTTTATTTAAATATCTTTAAATTCAATTTCTTCTTTACTTTTTTTATTTAATAATAATGATATTATACCAGTTGCTAAAGTAGCAATAATAGTAATAATAATTAAAGTTTTATTAGTTTCTTCTTCTTTTACTTCTTGTACTTTATTTTTATCATTTTCATTATCAGATAATTCATCATTTACTTTATTATTTTCATCTTTATAAGATATTAAATATTCTCCTAAAGAATCAATATCTACTTCTATTTGATTATTACCTAAATTTATATATTCTAATTTTTCTACTTTTTTGTTATTAATTACTTTATATATTCCTGCTAATTTCTTTTCAGGATCTAGATCAATTATCATTTTCATTGAAGTATTATTATTTTGTTGAGGCTCTACAAAAATTTCAAAATATTCATTTTCTCCACCTAGTTTTTCTTGAATAATTGAACTTAATTCAAGATATTTAACTTTTAAATCAGTGTTATCTAACCAAGTGTTTGCAGGTACTTTTAATGTTATTCTTCCAGCTGTAAATGTTTTTAATGTATTAATTATACTTTCAGTTTGATTATTAACATAATTTTTATTGTTATTTGAATTTGAAGGTACTACAATAACTGGTTTATTTGATGTTGCAGGTTTATTTGGTTTACTTGGTTTAACTGGTTTTTCAACAGATGATTTATCAATCCAAGTTACTTTAGCTTCAATAATAGTTATATTACCTGCTTTATCACTTATTTTAAATTCAAATTTACCATTTTCTTTAAATGTATATGTGTTTTTTCCGTTGTTATTTAGTATCTTAATTTCCTCGCTATAATTAGTTAATGTTGCTATTACAACACCACTTGTTAATGTTGTAGGTGAATAGATAACATTAGCTGTTGGTGCAACTTTATCAATATTATTTACTACAGCAACTAAACTTCCTATTTGTCCTTTGCTATCAGTAAATTCAAATGTAAATACTCCATTTTCTGTAAATGTATATGTATTTTTTCCACCATTATTTATGATTTTTATATCTTTACCTAATCCTGATAATGTTGCTGTAACATTTTTATTTGTTAATTCTTTTGTACTGTAAACTATTTTAGCACTAGGAGCAACTTTTTTAATGTTATTTACAATGGCCATTACTGAACCTTTGTTACCAGCTTTATCAATAAATTCGAATGTAAATACTCCATTTTTTGTAAATTTATAAGTGTTTTTTCCACCATTATTTGTGATTGTTATATCTTCACTATAATCAGCTAGTGTTACAACTACATCTTTAGTTGTTGGTTTTGTTGTTGAATATTTTACTTTTGCTGTTGGTGCAATTTTATCGATATTATTTACTATAGCTTTTGCTGTTCCTTTGTTTCCTGCTTTATCTACAAATTCAAATATAAATGTTCCATTTTCTTCAAAACTATAATTTTCTGAACCATTATTATTTGTAATTGTAATTTCTTCACTAGCATCAAATAATGTTGCAACTACATTTTTATTTGTTGGTTGTGTTGTTGAATATTTTACTTTTGCTGTTGGTGCAATTTTATCAATATTATTAACTGTTGCTGTTGCTACACCTTTATTTCCTGCTTTATCTACAAACTCAAATGTGAATGTTCCATTATCTGTAAATATATAAGATGATTTTCCATTATTATTTGTTATTGTAATTTCTTCATTTGCATCTAATGTTACTGTAACATCTTTGTTTGTTTGTTTAGTTGTTGAATATTTTATTTTTCCTATTGGAGCAACTTTATCGATATTTTTTACAATTGCAACTACACTACCAATATTTCCAGCTTTATCTTTAAACTCAAATGTAAATGTTCCATTTTTTGTAAATGTGTATGTGTTTTTTCCACCATTATTAATTATAGTAATATCTTTATCTAGACCAATTAATGTTGCAATAACATTTTTATTTGTTGGTTTAGTTGTTGAATATACTACTTTTGCTGTTGGTGCAACTTTATTTATATTATTTACAATTGCTTTTGCTGTTCCTTTATTTCCAGCTTTATCAACAAATTCAAATGTGAATGTTCCATTTTTTGTAAATGTATATGTATTTTTTCCACCATTATTTGTGATTTTGATTTCTTCACTATAATCAGTTAATGTTACAACTACATTTTTATTTGTTGGTTGTGTTGTTGAATATTTTACTTTTGCTGTTGGTGCAGTTTTATCAATATTCTTAACTGTTGCTGTTGCAGTTTTTTTGTTTCCAGAAGCATCAACATATTCAAATGTGAATGTTCCATTTTTTGTAAATGTATATGTGTTTTTTCCACCATTATTTGTGATTGTTATATTATTATTTGATGTTAGAGTGGCAATTACATTTTTATTTGTTGGTTGTGTTGTACTATATTTAATTTCAACTTTAGATGTTTCAGTTGTTATATTATTAACTACTGCTTTTGCTGTTCCTTTATTTCCAGCTTTATCAACAAATTCAAATGTAAATATTCCATTTTTTGTAAATGTATATGTGTTTTTTCCACCATTATTTGTGATTTTGATTTCTTCACTAGCATCGAATAATGTTGCAACTACATTTTTATTTGTTGGTTGTGTTGTTGAATATTTTACTTTTGCTGTTGGTGCAGTTTTATCAATATTCTTAACTGTAGCTGTTGTTTTTCCTTTGTTTCCATCTTCATCTACAAATTCAAATGTAAATGTTCCATTTTTTGTAAATGTATAAGTTTTCTTTCCACCGTTATTTGTTACAGTAATGTCTGTACTTTCTTCTACAAGAGTAGCTGTTACATTTTTGTTTGTTAAACTTGTTGTTGAATATTTTACTTTTGCTGTCGGAGTAACAACAGGTGCGTTTGTTTTATCTTCAAATAAATTAATCATAGATATAGATGCAAATATTCCATAAGTTTCCATTTCTAGTTTTACGTACTGTGCTTGAAGACTTTTTGAGAAATTTATTTTTCTTAAAACTTGCTCTTCTTCAGATAAATTAGATATTTTACCAGCTTGAGTCCATTTTTCTCCATCCATACTAACGTAAACTGTAGCATTTTTGATTAAAATTGGATCAGCTTCTTTATAACTTTTTTGAATAAATTCTAATGCTGAAATATATTTTGGTTGATCTAATTTTATTGTTAAGAACGGTTTAATATCTTGTGTTAATACTGAATATCTAAAGTCTGTATGCCATAAAGTATTAAGGTTTCCATCTATAGCATTAGGTGCATAGTATGGTCTTGCAGCATCAACTGATTGAGTTGAGAATCCATGCATAGTTAAATGTTTAATAGGAATATATTTTCTATTTTTAGGTTGTTTGTCTTCAGTAAATTGATATTTTATAGTATCACTTGCTGTTGTAATTCCTGTTGCTTTTCTTCTTACTAATAAAGTTTTAGTTCCTTTTACATTTGGTTCTTCATCTTTAAATGATGTCCATGTTTCTTCTCCAGATATTTTCCATTCAAGACTTTCTTGATCTGGTTGAGCAATTGGTCTATTTTCTAAATCATTTAAATATCCTTTTTCTGGAGTTTCACCTTTTCGAATATTTATTTTATATTCAGTTTTATCTCCATCTAAAACAATTTTTATTTTGTCTTTAGTGTTAATTTTTTCTAGTTCATTTTCAGATAATTTGTGACTACTAGAAGTTACTTTTTGCCATGTAGTACCACCATCAATACTATATTTCCAATTTTTATTTTTAAAATCATCAAATAATACTATACTTCCAGCTTGAGATCCATCAAATGAGAATGATGCTACTGATTTTACTGTAGTATCTTCATAAAAATTGAAGGCTCTTGCAGTAATCCAATTACCATTTGTTCTATCTGCAACTATTTTTATATATTGAACTCTTTGTGGATTTTCAATATCAAAGCTTTTTATATTTGCTATAGCTTCTTCTACTGTAGTTGTATTGTTAGTATAAGTTAAACCTTTTTGATTAGAAAGTACCATCCAGTTTTCACCATCTATACTTCCCCAAACAGTTCCATCATAAATTTTTCCATTTCCACCTGCAGCAGGAACAAATTCAACTGCAGAAATATTATACGGTTTATCTAATTTAACTGTAATATAACGTTTAGTATCAGATCCATCCCAAGCAGAATGCCATCTTGTATTATAATTTGCATCTAATGCATTAGTAGCATTACCTTGTTGATTTGTAGCTTCTGTTGATACAGCTTCAAGTGATAAATGTGATACTGGAATATATTTTCTCTTATTATTTATAATGTCTTTTGTAAAATTATAAGTTGTACTTGTAGTAGAGGCTAGATAAGTATCTGTTGCTCCCATTCTTAAAATAACGGATTTATCTCCTGTTAAAACTGGTTGTTTATTTTTATATCTTGTCCAACTATCTTTTTCATTATACTTCCATTCAATAGAATCAACTGCTCCAAGTAATTTATTTTCTAAATCACTAGCAAATAGAGTTGCAGGTAATCCTGCTGATTCTTTTATATCAATTTTATATAAGTTTTCATCAGAATAGTTTACACCTACTATATGAACGTATAAATCATTTTCAGATGTCATTGAATTGATTTCTTTTTGTGTTAATTGTAATTTGTGTTCTTCTTGTGCTGAAAAACTAACTTCTTTCCAAGTTTTTTTGCCATCTAAACTATAATCCCAACGTACACCATTTCCGTCAAATCTACTTGATAATACTATTTTTCCAGCATCATCACCATCGAAAGAGAATGTTGCGATAGTTGAATCCATTTCACCTAATAAATAGTTTGCCATTAATCTTGTAATATTTGGTTGTAAAACTTCAGGTGACCCATTAGGAAGAACACTTCCTTCTTTTAAGATTCTTGTTATTAATAAAGTAAATTTAAAAGATTCTTGTTGACTTGTTAGTTTTGGCTTAATTTGATTAGTCATTTGATACATTGGTAAAGGGTAATATTTTAATGTTTCTGCAATTTCTTTTGCAAGTTCATAATATTGTTCTTCAGTTTTACTATCAGAATCATTATAAGTTAATATTAATCCATACCATGCATTTAAGTTTAAAGGTTGTATTTCTAATGCTTTTCTATACATTTCCTCTTTTTTTGCTAAATCTGTATATGAATCTGCAATATATACAAACTTTTGACTTTGTTCATATATATCAAAATGATTAACAACTTCTTGTGCTAAATGTATATATGTTCCAGTATATCCACTAGCATAAGGAGCATTTGCCCATCCTAAAAGTCCTGATGATCCTGTGTATGCCCATCCACTAACGTCGTTATCGATACCCCAGAATCCTTCACCATTACTATTTTGAAAATAATTTATATGAGCTGCATGTCCTGGTTGTCCAACAACTGCATCAGGAAGACCAAGAACTCCTCTGATATTTGATCCAGTTTTAGAAATACCTCCACAAACTGCACCTGTACCGAATTTATTTCGCATGTTCATCCATACTTTATAAATTTTTTTATCTGATGTACCTCTAGGTATTTGTAAATTATATTCTGGTACATCTACTCCTCCTGGAATTGTATAAGTAACATCCCATAATCCGATTCTTTGTCCTTCATGTTCTTCATCTGGAATAGAGAATAATTGATTAAAGTATTCTTTATTTTCTTCTGCATAATAAACAGGATTTCCATAATTTGGCCATACGTATGCTATATATTTATGTGGCCATAAACGAGAACTTCCCTCTTTTTTTATTAATTCTCGAACATAAGCATTTAACCATAGTATTGATTGATCATCGATATTATTTGCCATAACATAACGCATTTCTTCTACAGTGTAATTTTCGAACCATGTGTTATAATCCATACCATTTGGTCCTTCAAATAGATTATTTTTATGCATATACTTAATAATAGCATATCTTCTAACAGAATCTGATTGATTTTCTTTAGATGAAGCATTATCCATCCATAGACCAACAAGACCTGCGTGAGTTAAAGATAAAGATGTTGCCATTCTTAAATATAAATCTCCAAGTACTGTTCCATATTTTGTAACTTCAGTATTATTAAAATCATTTTTATAGTTTCTATATAATCTAGAATATTGTGTTAAAGATTTATAGTAGTTATTACCAGCAGGTTTTCCACCTAAAATATAATATTTTAAGGCTTTTGGATTTGACATTAAATAATCTAGTGCAGCTTTATTATCAGCACTTTCATTATAGAAAGAGTTAATAGTAAATTCTCCAACATTTTGAATAAGTTGTCTTTTTAATATGTTAAACTCAATGTCACCTGTTAAATCAGCCTGTCCAGTATATTGTGCTTTAATAATTTCATTATATTCCTCAACAGATTTGAAAGCCGATGATTGATCTTCATCATTTTCTAATCTAGCATTGGCATAAACTGAATGATCTTGTGCATTTGAACCATTATCATTAGCACATAAACGTAAATATTTAGCACCACTCAAATCAACTTTAATAAGAGATGCATTTTCACCTGGTTTTTTTGTCATTTCAACTTTTGGTTCTCCCCAATCTTTTCCATCTTTAGATGTTGAAATTACAAATTTAACTCCATTACCACCTGTAGAGGTAGAATTTAAACCAATAAAAGCAGTAAAATACTTATAATTATATTTACTAATATCATAAGTTACTTGTGAAGTAGCATGTGCCCAAATACCTTTATTGAATGTAAAAATATTATTTTCTACTTTTAAAGTAATTTTATTTCCACCACTTACTTCATCATTTCTTATTTTATCATATCTTGTATAAGATTGATCTGCAATGTATTCTATGTCTGATAAATATGTAGAATTATCAGTATTTGAATTCATATACATTATAGTTTGATTTTTAATGTTTTCATTTTTTACTGGGCTACTTAATTCTATACCTGTTCCAATAAAAACTAAAGATAACCCAAACAATAATAAAATCATTATAAATGACTTTTTCTTTAACATAAACCTATTCCCCCTCGATTTGTTAACATATTATAACATAAAACCTTATAAAATGCAAGTTTTTTCGACTTTATTTGATTTTTTTATATGTTAAAACTATAAATGAAGTGGAAAAAAAAGAGAAACTAATTGCTTAATTTCTCTAATCTATATAATTTTAAATTTATCACGCGACTGATTAAAAATAAAGTTATACTGCTATGTCGACACCATTCATGTCGTCATAAATTTTACTAGCTTTCTCACCAAACTCGAAAACTCCACCAAAGCCAATACCAGAAATTTTATAATCTCTACTTATTGCTAATGTAGTTTCACTCATAGCATGTTGATAACTAGCATATACATGGCCATTTCTAGAAACATAAAAATCTTGATTAATAATTAGACCTGTACCAGTAGGTATCTTAAATGAACTACCAAATCCCTTTTTCTCAGTAACTTGTAGATCATCTGAAAAATATGTCTTATCAGAAGAACTTACCCTAGTATGCGGTGTGGTAATAAGTTGGAGCCCATTATCAAAGCTACAACCCATAACGTCATAACTTTTAACTTTAGGAACTCCTAACCAGGTTAAGACAACTGATATGGCACAATTATTCGAATCACAAGACCTAGAGATTTTTATGCTTTTTGCAAGTGATTGATGAAATGTGCCTCTGGTTAATGGCGTATCATTATAAGTAACTACTTTTTCTTCATATTCTCTATCCATAATATTATTATCATCAAATCTTTGATACTCTTCTTTAGTCATCATTTTTTGATAACCATCCCAGTACATTTTAGTTAAAAAATCATACTCTTCTTTAGTTAAAGATACACCGTTATCATTTGTGAAATAAATCTCTTTAGCTGAAACTAAAGTAAATGAACTAAAAAATGATAAACATAATAATGATAGTAATATTAGTCTAGACTTTACTCTTAGCATATTATACTTCCCTCCTTTCCAACAATAATCATAACCTATTATTTGTTCAAGGAATAGCAAATATTACTTGCTAGTCAGTATTTAAGATATATTTATTAACATAATTAGTTAATTTTTCATAAATTTCTTCTTCAGATTTAGTTATTTTTGTGTCATTACTTATTGTGAAAAATTTATCATCGATTTGTGAATTATCTTTAACTTTAGAATAAATTATTGATACTGTATTATTCAAATAACAATTCCAACTTTCTTTATAATCATCAGTTGTAACTTCAATTAATAATTTTCTATCTTGTAATTCTATATTAATATTTTCATTATCATTTTCTACTACAAGTTTATAACTTTCATCTTGTTTTGTACCTTTATTCTCCATACTTAATTTTATTTTATCGTAGATTAAAGGAGTAGTTATTGTGGATTTGTTATTTTCTAAAAGATCTTTTTCTCTGTTGTAGAATATTAAATTATTAGAAAAATCCTTTTTAACAATTAATTTCATCCTATTTGATTTATCCTTGTAGTTGACTTCTAAATATAAATTATTAATTATATATTTTAACTCATCACTAGTAAAACCTTCATTGTAACCATAATTAGAAGTTATTAATATATCAGTTTTACTATCTCTATAAAGAACTTTTTCTTGATTATTTTTATCTTTAAAGTATAGTTTTACACTGTCAATATTATTATCTTTATTTACTTTTATTAATTCGCCTAATCTAATATATATTTTTTGCTTAGTACTTATGATTATTCCATTATAAGTTTTAAAGTTTTCATTTTCTCCTTGTACTTTATATACTTTTATTGAGTTATAAGAAGTTAAAAAATAATAAATAAAGAATCCAGCTATTAATGTTAAGACAATACAGACGAAAAATAATGTTCTTGCTTTTATTACTCGTCCTTTTAGTATAATCTCATCTACTAAGCTTAAAGCTACTTTACTATTAGGATCCTCTGTCTTTATTTCATTTGGGAGTCTTTCTCCTGCTAAAAGATCGTTAATACTAACTTCAAAAATTTCACCTAGAATAATTAATGTTTGAGAATCTGGTAAAGATTTACCTAGTTCCCAAGAACTAACTGCTTGTCGAGTTACAGGTATTAGTACTGCTAATCCAGTTTGACTCAGACCTTTTTCTTTTCTCAACTTGAAAATAAATCTTCCAATTTTGTTCATATCCATAATATCACCACCTTTACTTTAATATTCAGTTAAATAATACCATAAATAGACTTAAATTAATTATTAACAATTATCATATTCCCCCTATTATTTATAATAATTTATTTATAAAATGGAATAATATTTCTAGGTGATGGAAAAATGATTGTTGAAAATCTTAGAAATAGTAGAGAAAATTTAGAATTAAAACAGAAGGAGGTAGCTGAATTTTTTGGTGTACACTTTTCGACAGTTTCTGGTTGGGAAACTGGAAAGGATACAATTCCAATTCAAAGATTAATTGAATATGCAAATGAATATAATTTAAGTTTAGATTATTTATTTGGTTTAATAGCTAAAAATGAAGAATATTATCCAATAGAGTTGGATTTAAATTTATTAGCTATTAATTTAACTAATTTAAGAATTTCTCATAATTATACTCAAGCTTTTATAGCTAGTAAGCTTAATACTAATCAATCTGCTTATTGTCATTATGAAAAAGCTAAATATATTATACCTACTTCTTTTATTTATGGTTTGACAAAAATATATAAAAAGAAAATTTCTATAGATAAGTTGTTTGGAAGAGTTAAGAAAAGTATTAAATAAACATATTTTTTTTGAAAGGAAGAATAAAAAACTTCCTTTTATTTTATATATTCATTTAAATTTTTAGAACGGTATAATAGTTCATTCATTTTGCATGTTGGTATAAAACCAGGATTTGCATTTATAACATCTGGAATACGATTAACTATTGTTGCACATGTTAATTCTACTGTTGCTGGTTTATTAACTGTTATTGTAGTATCTGGCTCTCCTAAAACTGACCATTCATTTTTATCAAATTCTTCAGGGCCATAAACCTTTCCAATACATTCTGCTTCTATTGTAATTCCTTCTTCTGTTTCTGTAGTTACAATGGCACTCATTCCTGTTGCGTCTCCTTTTTTTATAGTTTTATTTAAAGTTATAGATTTAATATCTTCTTTATAAGTTGTTGGTATGCATTTTTGAGACTGACTTTTTATAGTTAGACCTAATTTTTTTATTAGCCATCCATTTACATTCCACATATAAGATGGTAAAAATTCTTTATTTTTTATTAATTTTTTTCGTTCTTCATCTGATATTTTATCAATACTTGCAATTTGTTTATCAAATTCACTTAATGTTAAACCTGCTCCATGGGCATTAGCTAAGGCTATACCATAGTCTTCAACATTGTACGAAGAACTTCCTTTTATTTTTGTTATTTTATGAGATGACGATGCTATTGCACTAACTAATTCTCCCCAATAAATATCTTGATAGCCAGATCCTGTTATTGTACAGTTATTTTCTTTTGCTAATTTATCAATTTCTTCTGTTAATTGTGGATTAGAGTTTTGTGGAAAAAATGCTTCTTCACAAGTAGTTATTGCATTAATTCCTAAACTTGCACACAATTTTAGAGCTTCTTCTACATCGTTTAATAAACTCATTGTTGTTACAATACAAATATCTGGTTTTAAATTACTTAAAACTTCTTTTGCATCAGCAACACTAGAAATTATTACTCCTTTATTTTCACATTCCATTATTTGACCAATATCTTTTCCAATAACATTTGGATTTATATCAATCGCTCCTACAATTTCTGCTCCTTTTTCAAAAACATATCTCATTGAATATTTAGCCATATTTCCTGTTCCATATTGAACTACGCGTAATTTTTTATTCATATTTTCTTCTCCTTTTTATTCTAATATTATAATAACCTATAACTAATTTTTTATTAATTTTTTCATAAAAAAGAAAAAAGAAGAGTTTTACTCTCTTTTTTTTTTAACTAATTTTTTCCAAAAGATGTAAATGATAGCATTAAGCCACCACAGATATTTGAAGAATGTTCATGATATCCATATTCTCCAAAAGTAAATGCTGTTATAAATGGAACTCCTTTTGATTCTTTTAATAATTGCTTATGTACTTCATCTATTCTATTTCCTATTCCTAATTTTCTTCCGCCACAATGGAATAAAATATATGCTGCAGGTGTTACAAACATTTTTTTTCTTAATGTTTTTAGTGTTATACCTGTTGAATTTATTAAATCGTCAACAGTTGCTTCTAACTGAATAATTGCAGTTCCTTTTACAATATTATTACCTAAAGTGATTGTATCATCTGAAGTTGTTTTTGTTCCTTGATCGTTTCCAAACATAGGATGACGGATAACGGTAAGATTTCCTAGAGGATCTTTAATTCCTAATGGTTTAGTAATTGATGCAACTAAAAGATTTTGATTTTTTAGAGAATTAGGAGAAACATTAATCCAATGAGCGTATTTTTTTAATGCTGAAACTCCATCGATTGTTACTAATGTTCTTTTATCTTTAACATCTGTTATTAAGCCTATATTTTCTGTTTCTTTATATGCTCCTGTAAAAGATGTTAAAATTTCATTATCTGTATAAAAGAAAGCTACTGCTACTCCATCTGATATTACTTTTTCATTACAGATTATTTTCCAGTTTCCTTCTACTGTATCATCTGCTGCACTTCCTCCAAAAACAGGAACTCTTCCAATAACATCTTGAATCCCCATTAAATATTCTTCTTCTTCTTTAGGACTTGCTATCATATAAAAGTATGCTGGTGCTCTAGTTGTTTTTGCATTTTCTACTGCTTCAATAGCTACTTTTCTACCAATAGTTCTCGCATCTCTTCCAGCTTCATGACAAGCAACTCCTACTGTCATATTAGGATCATTAAATGATAATACTCCTCCAAAACCATTTTCTGATGTTATGAATCCATCTGGTACTATTATTCCTCCACTACTTGTACATCCAATAATTGGGGCATTATTTGTACTTTGTATTCCTTTAACAACTTTTTTTATATCATTTTTTACGGAAGTAAAAAGGAAGTTTAGTTTTACATTACTAAAATCTTTAGTAGATTCTTTTGCTGATTCAACACCAACCATAAAACTATCTGGGTTTATACTATATCCTACTTTTGATCTTAACAATTTTTATTCCTCCTTTAATATGCTGATTCATATATTTTAATTATATCCTCTACTGTTACTTCACGTGGATTGCCAGGAGTACACGCATCATTTATAGCTTGTTCTGCTAATTGTGGTAACATTTCTTCTGGGATTCCGATTTCTCTTAGTGTTTGAGGAATTCCTAATCTTCTAGATAAATCTGATATTGCATTTACTACTGTATTTACTGCATCCTCATCACTAAGATTATTCATATTTAAACCAAAGGCATTTCCCATATTTCTAAATAATCCTGGACAAACTACTCCATTAAATTTTAAAACATGTGGTAGTAATAAAGCATTAGCTACTCCATGTGGTGTATCAAAAAATGCACCTAGTGAATGAGCCATAGAATGAACTATTCCTAAACCTACATTTGAAAATCCCATACCTGCTATGTACTGAGCATATGCTAATTTTTCAATAGCAATATCATCTTTTTCATTAGCAGCTTTTTCCAAATTTTTATAAATTAATGACATTGCATTAATATGAAACATATCTGGAATTAGCCAACCTGCTTTTGTTATATATCCTTCCATAGCATGTGTTAGAGCATCCATTCCAGTTGATGCAGCTAATGACTGTGGCATTCCTTGCATTAAATCTGGATCAATTATGGCACATAAAGGAATATCATGTACATCAACACATACCATTTTTTTCATATTAATTTCATCTGTTATTACATAGTTTATAGTAACTTCAGCTGCTGTACCTGCTGTTGTTGGTAAAGCAATTAATGGCAATCCTTTATTTCTTGTTTCGACAGCTCCATCTAAACTAGTAACTCCACTATGCTCTGGATTTGTAATAATTATTGAGATAGCTTTTGCAGTATCTATTACACTTCCTCCTCCAACAGCAACAATTGCATCTACATTATTTATCTGAGCAATCATTATTCCATCTTGAACATTTTTTACTGTTGGATTTGGTTTTATATTTTCATATTTAAAATATAATATTCCTTCTCTATCAAGTTCATTTGTAACTAAAGTAGAGATATTTGCTTCTGTTAAGGTTCTATCTGTTACTACTAAAATTTTATTATATCCTCTTGATTTAATTTCATCTATTAGTTTTGAACGTGAGCCTCGCCCAAAATATGAAGTTTCATTTAAAACTATTCTGTTAATCATTTTCTAGCCTCCCTATTTTTTTTATTATAACATAGTTTAGATTTCAAAAAATATAATATTTTCTTTTTTATGTAAAATAAAGACACATTTTATTTTAATGTGTCTTGTGATTTTGAATTAAGTTCTAAATTTGCTAATCTTCCATCTTGATAAGCATAATATCCTGCAGCTGCTATCATTGCAGCATTATCAGTACAATATTTCATTGGTGGTATTGATAATTCTACAGATAATTCTTCTGTTAACTCTTGCATAGCATTTCTAAGTCCCTGACTTGCTGCTACACCACCAGCTACTATAACGTTTTTAATATTATTTTCAATAATTGCCTTTCTTAATTTAGAAGTAATTGCTTCAATTGATACTTTTTGAAAGGATTTAGCTAAATCCTCTTTTCTTATTTCATTGCCTCTTTGTTCTTCATTATGAGATAAATTAATAACAGCACTTTTTAATCCACTAAAAGAAAAGTTATAACTATCATCTTTTAAAGGAACTGGTAATTTATAAGTATCTTTTCCAATAGTGGCAAGTTTATCTATTTTAGGTCCTCCAGGATATTCTAAACCAATTACTCTAGCTACTTTATCATAACACTCACCTATTGCATCATCTAAAGTACCTCCTAATTTTTTAAATTCAAAATGTTTTTTCATTTCGATTATTTCAGTATGACCACCACTTACTACTAATGCTAATAAAGGAAATTTTAATTCTTTAACTAAACTATTAGCATAAATATGTCCTGCTATATGATGTACTGGAATTAATGGCTTATTATATATAAAAGCTAATGTTTTCGCAGCTTCTAATCCAATTAATAATGAACCAATTAATCCTGGACCATAAGTTATTGCGATTGCATCAATCTCTTCAATTTGCATTTCTGCTTTTTTTAAGCATTCTTCTAATACCATCGTAATATTTTTTACATGATGTCTACTTGCTATCTCTGGTACTACTCCTCCAAAGTCTTTATGGATATCTATTTGCGATGAAATAACAGTAGAAATTTCTTCTGTTCCATTTTTTACTATAGATACACTTGTTTCATCACAACTGCTTTCAATTCCTAATATATATAAATCTTTTTTTACTTCCATAATATCACTCTTTCTTTTAATGGATTTATTATACACCTATTTTTTATGTTTTTCAAATTTTATAAAAAATGAAAAAGGTCTTAATTTTGACCTTTTTTTCTTTCCATTAAAATTCCATCAATTCCTTGATAATATCCTTTTCTTATGGCTTTTTCTATAAAACCATTTTTTTTATATAATTTTATTGCTGGAATATTATTCACATTTACTTCAAGGGAAATGTTTTTATCCACAGATTCTATTAATTTTTTTAATAAAAAATCCCCTTTTCCACAGTTTCTGTGGATAAAATTTATTTCAATCTGATTAATTTCTACTCTTTCATAAATATCACTATAATAAATATATCCAATAATTTCATTATCTTCTTTTAATATAATAATTTTTCCAAAAGGATTATTGGATAATTCATTTAAAATATAATCTTTTTTTATAAAAGAGTTATTTAAAATATCTATATTATTTTTTTTAACTTCTTCAATCATAATTTGCTTTCTTCAGCTTCTGTTAATTTTAAATAATCTGGATTAACTGCATGTGGATTAATATTTTCTTTATCTTTAAAAGTTGTTACTATTTTTAAAATATCTGGGTTAAAAGTTTCTGTATTTTTTAATTCTTCAAATTGATCATTTGTAATTATTTCAAAATTATCTATATTTTTAATATTTTTTAATAATTCTTCTAATTTCAAATGTTTTGGTTTTAGGATAAAATTATAGTTTTTATCTATTATTGCTGCAAAAACATATCCTCTTCGAGCATTTATTATTGGTATATGAACTTTATTATTTTTGCTTGATATTGCCATTGCTTCTAATGATGTAATTGTTGTAATTGGAATATTTAAACTCCAAGCATATACTTTTGCTATTGTTATACCAATTCTAATTCCTGTAAACGAACCTGGTCCATTTACTACTATAATTTTATCAATATCTTTTGCTGTTAAATTATTTTTTTCAAATAATGAAACAATTTTTGGTAATGCAACTTCAGATAAACTTTGACCAAACTCTTCTTTTATCTCTGCTATTAATTTATTATCTTCCACTATTCCAGAATATAAATAACTAGAGGATGTATCTATATATAAATATCTCATAAAATAGCCTCACATAATTCTTCATATTTTCTTCCATGAGGTGTGATAATTATTATTCTTTTATCTTCATCTTCTGATGAATTTTTTATTTTGATATCTAGTCTTTTTTCTGGTAAATAATCTGGTATCATATCTGCCCATTCTATAATGGTAATTCCTTTTTTTGTATAATATTCTTCAATACCTAAATCTTCAACTTTACCATCTAAACGATATACATCCATATGATATAGAGGCATTTCTCCTGATGTATATTCTTTTATTATATTAAAGGTTGGTGAAGTCACTTCTTCTTTTACTTCTAAAGCTTTTGCGAATCCTTTTGTAAAAATGGTTTTACCACTTCCTAAATCACCTTTTAAACAAATAACCATATTTGGAAATTTTTCTGATTCAATATTTTGTGCTAATTCTATTGTTTCTTCTTCTGAATAAGTTGTTATTTTAAAATCCATTTCTATCACCTTTTTTTATTATACCAAAAAAAAAGAGTTATACAACTCCTTTATACAGTATTTTACTTTAAATTGTCTACTAAAATTATGCTGATATTGAAATATCATTAATTAATAAGGCTGGAGATGATGTTTTAATGTTTGTAAAGCATAATTTATCTGATAAATCTTCAATATTTGACAGTAATTCGAATATTGTAGTTGTCATGATACATGGTTCAAATCCTGATTTAATTTTTCCTTTTTCTACTATAAAACCGAATATTTGAATAGAAATATTACCTGTTGTGCAATTTATTGATGTTCCTGATGCTTCCATATAATTTGTTATATAAATACCATTATCAAGTTTTTTTAATAATTCTTCTAATGAATTTTTTCCTGGTAATAAATACATATTTCTTGTTTCAATATTACCATATCCATTTCCAGTTGAAGCAACATTTTTCAGTTTCGCTTCTTTAATATTAAATAGTTCAGTTTTTATTACTCCGTTTTCTATAATACACTTTTTGAATGTTTTTGTTCCTTCATCATCAAACAATCTATATCCAGGAAAATCTCTATTAGTAGGATCTTCGATAATAGTTAATTTATTTGAAAATATTTCACTATTTATTTTATTATTTAGACAAGATATATTATTTCTTATATTAGTTGCTGAAAGCATTTTTGTAATATTATCAATTATATTACTAGAAACTTTAGAATCTAAAATTAAATTATATTTTTTGCTTTGTAATTTTTCTTTATTAGACATTTTGATGGCAGATATAATTGCCTCTTCTATAATATTTTTAAAATTTATTTCTTCTTTATTTACAGATATTTGTTCTTTGTCATAGTTTATTAATTCTTCTTTATTTTTAACTACTACTTCTACAATAAAGTTACATAAATGAGAGTCTGTAGAAATATCAACATTATTAGAATTTTTAATACAAGTATTTGAATATTCTTCACTAAAAATTAATATTAATTTATCTATTTGAGGATATTTATCTCTTAAACTATCTAAATCTTTTAATTTTTTTAAATCTTCATCAATAGAAAAATCAACAATTTTTTTACGTTCAATATTTTCGATATTTTCTAAGTATTCATCTTCATATTTTGAATCGGTATTTTCTATATTAAAAAGTATATTATCTAAAATATCTTCTGATAAATAATCAGATATAATTTTAATTGTTTTACCATTTTTTTCGGCTTTAATATTATATTTTTTTAAATTTAAATCATCGTAAGAATCTAATTTTCCATTAATTAATTTGAAACTACTATTTATTTTGTGATTTTCAGTAATTTGTATTTTATCTAATTTTTTTTCTTGGGCTAATTTGAAAAAATCATTATAATTCATTATTCCTTACCTCCTACTAATATTTTTGAAACTTTAATAGTTGGTTGACCAATAGTTACTTTTATTAATCCACTTTTACTTCCACAGTAACCAGCATCAATTACTAAATCATCTGATACCATTTCTACATTTTTTAGTATTTCTTTACTATTTCCTATTAAAGAAACTCCTTTTATATAATGTTCTAATTTTCCATTTTTAATTAATCTTGCTGTTTCTACAGCAAAATTAAAATCTCCTGTAGAAGTATCAACACTTCCTCCACTCATTTTTAAACAATAGATACCTTCTTTAATACTTTTTATCATATCTTCTATTTTGTCATTTCCTGGTGCTAAATATGTATTACTCATTCTAGATGTTGGTGAATAATTGTAGTCTTCTCTTCTTCCACACCCATTGCATTTAAGGTCTATGTTTTTACTATTTAAATTATCGATTAAATAATTTTTTAAAATTCCATTTTCAATTAAAATATTTTTCTGAGTTTCATTTCCTTCATCATCTATTAATGTACCACCCCATGAATATGGGATAGTTCCATCATCTATTAAAGTCACTTTATCTGATGCAACTTTTTTATTTAGCATATTTGAAAAAACTGATATATTTGGAACTACGGAAGTAGCTTCTAAGCCATGACCACATGCTTCATGAAAAATTACTGCTCCAAAACCGTTTGATATTATTACTGGTATTTCTCCACCTTTATAATATTTCGCATCTAACTTTTTAATTGCTGTTTCAGTTGCTTTTTTAACATTTTCTTCTAAATTATACTGCTCAAACATTTCATAACCTTTTCCTGCAGCATAATCTCTAAATTCTTCCTCAGTGCTTGTTTCACCTTTTACATAAACTGTAAAACCAAATCTAGTTAAACATTTATTATTTTTTATAAATTTTCCTTCTGAATTTGCAATAGTATATTCACGATCACTTTCATTAAAAAATACTGATACTTGAGATACTAATTTAGAATAATTTCTAGCTATTTGATCTGTTTTATATAAAAAATCTTTTTTTTCATTTATAGGATATTTATTGTGAGGAATCTCAATTTTTTCAGAACATTCTTTTAAATTATCTAAACATATAGATACTTGTTTTTTTTCTTTAAAGTTCTTTGTTAATTTATTAATTAAATTTATGATATTTTCTTTTAATAAATTATTAGTAGAAGTATATAATATATTTTCTCCTTTTCTTATTCTAATACCAATTCCTTTTTTTATATTAGTATTTATAGTATCAAGTTTAGAATCAATTAATTGATAAAAATTACCTATAGATTCTTCATAATATATTTCTGCAAAATCAGCTCCATTAGAAAGAGCAATATTTATATATTCTTCAAATTCGTTTTTTTTCATATAATCACCTATGTAATTATATCAAAAAAAAGAAATAACTAAAAGTTATTCTTTACAAACAAAAAAAA
>CAJUTW010000023.1 GCA_910589335.1 uncultured Bacilli bacterium
GTCTATCTACTAATAAACCTAATTTTTTTATCAGCACTTCACTTGCTCCTGGTATTGCTTTAGCATGAATATATCCACCAAAGTGATATTTATTTCGTAATAGAGAAATTGCATCAATTATTAAATTCATAGTATAATCAGGACTTTTAATAATTCCTGATGAGATGAAAAGACCTTCAATATAATTTCTTCGATAAAAGTTCATTGTAATAGAGCAAATTTCTAAAGATGTAAAAGTAGCTCTTTTAATATTATTAGTTCTTCTATTTAAACAATATTTACAATCATATATACAACAATTTGTTAAAAGTATTTTAAGTAATGATATACACCTTCCATCAGCAGAAAAAGAATGACATATTCCTGCAACAGCAGTGTTACCAATTCCATTACTTTTTCTATTACTACCACTAGAAGAACAAGATGCATCATATTTTGCACTATCAGCTAAAATAGTTAGTTTTTCTTTCAAATCCATGATATCACCATTTTTATTATATTACGAACATTTGTTCTTGTAAAGAGCTAAATTAAAAGAATAATACATTAATATTATTCTTCAAATAATTATTCTAATTATCTAAAATAATATTAGCAGCTTCTATTCCAGATACAACAGCACCTTCCATTGTAGAATACCATTTTTGTCTAGTGTAATCTCCAGCTAAATAAAGCCCCTTTATAGATGTTTTTGCCTCTGGTCGAAAATGATCATTATTAAAAGAAAAATCATAAAATTTATCTATATGTCGAACAACTCGGTAATCTAAAATCTTTTTTTCTATAGACAAACCTATCTTTAAAAATTCTTCTTTTACAAGATTTAATAACTCTTTATCAGATAATTTTTTAAATTTTTCACAGCTTACAAGTATTACTGAAACTCTTCCCTTTGATTTTTTAAAAGTTGAACGAGACTCTTCTGTAAAACTAGCAATCATCGTTGTTGGTGTAAAAGTTGTTCTATCTTTTGGCATCAAAGCCTCACTTAACTCTATTTGCACAGTTATTTCACTAATAGTTGGAATTTTTTGAAATTCTTCAAGATTATTATGGTTTGTATTTTTACAAATTATTTTAAAGTTATTTATATCAGTAGCTAAAATTACACTTTTTGAAAATATTTTTTGATTATTTACAACTACTCCTATAACTCTATTATCTTCTATAATCAAATTTTGAACAGAACTTAAAGTTTTTATTACTCCACCTTGTTTTTCAATTTCTAAAGCAAGTGGTTTAATAAAAGCATCACTCATCCCCATCTTATAAGCTCCTATTGTCATTTTTGGAAAACGAAAAATAGAAGGATAAAAAAGCCCAAAAAATAATTTAGCTGAATATTTATCAATTGGTAAGAAAAAAATACCCGTACTCAAAGACGTTGCGATATATTTAATCACATTTTCTTCTATATTATGCTTTTTAGCATAACTTAAAACACTATATTTATCTAAACTTTTTGGTCTCATTGTATAATCTTTCATTCCTATTAAAAATAATTTTATCAATGAAAATTTATCTTTTACTGATAAAATCTCTTTATTACCTAATATATCTTTTATAAAAGTAAATGGTGCATAAAATGGTGCTATACCTAAAACTAAGCTTTTATCTTTAGAAATTTTTATTTCTGCTTCATCTTCCCACATAATAATATCATCTAGTTTTATACCAATTTCTTTTAATAGTTTTGGAAAATCTTTATAAAAACCAATTTGTCTATGAAAACCAGATTCTATTTCCATTCCCTTATCAATAAAAGATGAAGTTCTTCCACCTAAAATAGAGTCCTTTTCTAATAAAAGAACTCTTTTGTTATCTTTTGTTAACTTATATGTAGCAGTTAACCCTGCTAAACCACCACCAACTACTATAACATCATAATTTTTATCCATAATTTTCCCTCTATATTTATTATGGATTAATATTAATTTTATATGTATTAAACTAATTATTACTAATTCTTTTTAAAACATTATCTAAAACTAAATCAATATCTTTATAAATTGTTTTATAAGAATTATATGCAAGCATACATATCGTCATTGGACCTATACCATTTATAGCAGGAGTAATCAAAGAAACTTTATTAATTACATCATTGTATTTAACATCTCCTACAATCTTCCCATTTATATTTTTATGAACTCCACAATCTATAACAATTGCATCCTCCATAAAAAAATCGCTATCAAAATATTCTTCTTTATTAATTGCTATTATCACAATGTCACATTTTTTAGTAATATCCTTTAAATTTTCAGTTTTAGAGTGACACATTATAACCGTAGCATCATCCTTTAATAATAATTTTGCCACTGGCTTACCTATAATATTACTTCTATTTACAACTGCAACAAGTTTACCTTTTAAAGAAATATTATATGCTCTTAATAAAAATTCTATCCCTAATGCAGTGCATGGAACAAAACCTCTATTACATGAATCCAAAAGTCCTAATGAAGTACTAGTTAGACCATCAATATCTTTTTCTACTAAAATACTATCTAATATTAGTCTTTCATCTTTTAGCAAATATTTAGGCAAAGGCAATTGAATCATAATCCCATGAACTAAAGGATCATTATTTAATTTTTTAATAAAATCAATCAATTCAAAAGAAGTAATTTTCTCAAAATGAACACTAAAAAAATCAATTTTAGTCTTTTCTTTAAATGTTTTCTTTTTTATATTTACATATTTTTTACTAGCAAAATCATCCCCAATTGAAATATCAACTATTTTAGGATGTTTATCAGTTTTATTTACAAATTCTCTTAATTCTTCATAAAAAATTTCACTTATAACTTTACCATTCATTTCTCTGTCATTCATATTTACTACCTCAGTACAAGTATATCATATAAAATTATTTTATTAAATTAAATTTTTATATCTATAATATTATCAATATCAATTTCTTCATTATTTATAAGAATTATCTTTTTATTTATTTTATCAATTCTTTTAACTATTTCACTAACAGTTTTATATTCTCCTCCTTTTTTTAATTTATCTTTTTCATAAAAAACAATAGTAACTTTAATATTTTTTTCTATATTACTATCTACTTCCAATAATTTTCTATTAATAATTTCTTTTTTATTTTCATCAAGTATAATTTTCTCATCAGTAACTCTAGCTATTTCTTTTACGACTTCAGCATATCCTGACAAAGCTTGAAACGGTGCAAATTGAGCTGCTCTATCATTATTTGACATATAAGGATATTTCTTAGATTTTTTATAGACTCTACTTATTATATCTTCATAATTATTCATCAACTCTTATGTCCTCCTATTTGATTATTTCTCTCAATAGTTGTTGCTCCTTCTTCTAAATTCATTCCTTTTAAAACCAAATTTTTCCCATATTTTTCCCTCAAAGAAAGTAAAACTTTTTGTAGTTTTTTTTCTTCTTTCTCTGACTCAATTAATTTATCATCAAAAAATAAATTAAGTTGTTCTAATTTATTTAAATTATAAGTATCTTCATCTATAAGATTATGAAAAGAAATAGTAATTTTTCTAACTAAATAATTTTTATTTATTATTTCATTAAAAAGATTTACCCCTTCTTTTAAAATAATCTTAAACGATGATGTAAATTGAATTCTTTTACTACTATGACTTGGTTTTGGAATTATTCTTCCATAAGAATCTTTCAGAGTATCATTTAAATTATCAATACCACTACTTCTATCATAAGAAATATTTATTGTAATCAAATTAGTTAATAAATTTCTTTTAACTAAATCCAATACTAATAAATCAATCATTTCTTTTAAAATTAATTTAGCTTTATCATATTTATAAGGAATATGTAAAACTTGTCCTGAACTCAAACTATTACTTTTTGATTTATAATTTTTTATATCTTTCATAGTACATGATTCCACTCCCCAAGCATGATCAATTAAAATCTCAGCATTAATACCAAATAAATTATAAAGTAATTCTTCATTTAAAATTGAACATCTTGCTACATCACCCATTGTTAAAATATTAATCTTTTTTAAACTATTCTGATATCCTTTTCCTATTCTCCAAAAATCAGTTAAAGGTAAATGATTCCACAACTTTTTTCGATATTCTAGCTCTGTTAACTCAGCAATTCTAACACCAAATTCATTAGGTTTTTCATGTTTAGCAATTATATCCATCGCAACTTTTGCTAAATAAAGATTTGTTCCAATTCCTGCAGTAGCAGTTATAGAAGTATTTTCATAAACATCTTTCATAATTTTTGTAACTAACTCTTTAGGAGAACATTTATAACATTTTAAATAATTAGTAATATCACAAAAAATTTCATCAATTGAATAAACATGTATATCTTGAAAAGATAAATATTTTAAATAAATATTATATATTTTTGCACTATATTCTATATATTTACTCATTCTTGGAGTAGCAATAATATAATCAAGTTTTAAATATTTATTTTTAACTAATTCATTTTTATCAAATGACTTTCCGATAAAACTTCTATTTCCGATATTTATTTTTCTAAGTTTATTTATTTCATCAACTTTTTGTACAACTTCAAATAATCTAGCTCTACTAGGAATACCATATTCTTTTAATGGTGGAGTAACAGCTAAACATACCGTTTTTAAAGTCCGACTTTTATCCGCTACAACAAGATTTGTAACTAAAGGATCTAACCCTCTTTCAACACATTCTACTGAAGCATAAAAACTTTTTAAATCAATACAAACATAAACCCTTTTTTCCAAAGAAAACATCCCCCTAAAGTATAAAAAAATAATAGTAAATTTCAATTATTACTATTATCTGCACTTTTTAATTATTAATACTTAAGAAATACTTTAATAAAAAAATCATTAATTATTATTAGAAAAGAAAAAAACAATCTCTAAATTGTTTCTATTTAATAAAATAATTTATCCATAATAACATTTTTATATCAACATATTAAATTAATACCTGTTTAAAAAAAGTTCTTATTTTGTTTTAACAAATTTAATCCCCAAAATAATTAGTCTATTTTAAATTCTCTAAGAGAATAATTATAATATCCTCTACACCCAGTCGTTATCAATTTAAAATTATGCCTTTCATAGATTTCATTTAATTTTTGATTTGTACTTAAACAATCTAATCTTAAAAAATCCTTATTATTTACTTTAGCAATATCTTTACATATTTCAAATATAATATTACCAAGCTTTTTATTTCCAACACTTGTAATCAATTTATATATATAATAAGCTTTTGTCTTATTATCATTCCAATATCTACTATCAGTTGATAACTCAAAACCTGCAATTATTTTATTATTCTTTTCTAATATAAAATAATTCCCTTTACTAATAACTTCTTCAAATTCACTTTTTGAATGATGTTCTAAATATCTACTCCATTGTTTTATTTCATTTTCTCTAAACCATTGCATTCTTTTTAAAAAAACAGTCAATATTTTATCAATTTCATTACAATTTGCTTTCCTTAAATTTATATTTTGCATCTGAAGCATCTTTTTACATTCTTTACTAAGAGTATAATTCATTTTACCACCTAAAACTTTTTATTCTAAATTTTATTTATTATAATGTTTTAATTTTTTAACCCATTTAGGATCATATACTTCTTGATTTAATTCATCATTATTACAAAGTTGATTAAAAATACCACACAAATGACTTTTCATTGAATCTAAAGCAACAAAAAAATCTGAATCTGGATCTTTAATTTGATCTTTATCATCACAGTCAAGGCTTTGCCAACTACCACCCCATTTACCTGTTATTCGAATATCATCATAAGATTTTTCTATTCTAATTTTTGCAAACCAAAAATTTTGATTATTATCATCTTTATAATTCACAGCTGCTTTAATACAATAACTACCGTTTTTTCTTTTAATAATAACGCCTTCAATTTGATTTGTCTCAAAATAATAAAAACTATCTTCTGTTTCATAATTTTGTTCAACAAAAATTTCTTCACATTTCTCATCTGTACTTATTAAAAAAATTTTATCTCCAAAAATCGCAGTAGGATTATTTTTTTCTTGAAATTGATAAATCTTTTGTGAAATATCTAAGATTTCATATGCTTCTTTTTTTACTTTCTTTTCCATATTTTTCTCCATTTAATTTCAAATAATTTTAAAAAGTTGAATATAATATTTCTTATAGGAGACAACATTAACTTTTTCTATTCCTCGTCTATTTAATTATTTTTTTAATTGTTTTGTAAATTTCTTATCATAATCACAAGTTTTAGATATCACTTCATAAGATGCTCTTCTCTATAAGCTTTTCTTTCTTCTGCTATATCCATATGAAGAATTTCATCCAGATGATCTAATTCATGTGATAAAACTGTAGCTTCAAAATAACTTTCATCATTTAAATAAACTTCTTGAGAAATTTGTCTTAAAAATTCTTCATCATCTAAAATTGTTTTTCTTTTTATTTCCATTTTTATCACTCTCATATTACTACTCTTTTGAGTTATATACATTAAATATGAATTATCATTAAATATATTTTTGCTTTTTTTCTATAAGTTTTGTAAAATAACAAAAATTATTTATAAATTACTCTGTTCCCTATGGTGCGTGAGTAAACCACGTTTGGAAATTCGCATTCAGGTTAATTTCTATAACCATTGTAACATAACTCTTGAAAAAAAAGTCAATTTTTTTACAAGTTTGCTTGTCTTAATGTTACAGTTATTATATAATCCTAATAGGAACATTTGATGTGAGTGTCGTCCTCCAATCTTGAAAAAGAAGGGAGGGATAAAAATGAAGAAAAGAACTTTTATTATAAAAGTCCTTCGATACATTGCTATCATTTTATTACTCCTTACCTTATTGGTAATAGCAATAAAAATATGACACTCTTTCATCTCTGATTGAGTGTCAAACCTAATTTTATTAGAGGCGACATTCACTTGCAAGATCGAATGTTCCTCTTTTTTTATTTTATGCAAGTTTCCTTGACATATTCATAATAACATATTTATATAATTTTGTCAAAAATCAGTTTGCCTTTTATAAATATAAATATGTTGATGTTATGTTCTAGTTGGAATACTTGATTTAAGTATACTTTTATATCAAATAATAACTATTTATTTGTATACCTCTTAACAGTCTACTGGACTTTTAAACTTAAATTTATCTATATCAAAACCACCAGTTAAATTAAATATTTTATTTGTAAGTAATTCATAATTTTTCATTCGTTCCTCTTTACTTGCAAGAACAATACAATTTTTGATTAATTCTTTAATGTCTTTATCTGGAAGTTCCTCTAATAAATATTTGTTTCTTACTATTTCGCTTGTTATATTACCTAATATTGTCTTTTTATTATATGCCATTTTTATTTGTTTCATATATAAAGATAAAAGTTTATCTAAATTACAATAATAAATAAAATCAAAATCATCACGATTATTATCTAAACAATCTTGCAAATCATCAAGCATATCCCACATTCCATATTTGTTTAAGGCATTTATATTAGTATCTAAATCATTATAATGCATATCAAGCATTTTTCTTGCCTCTTCTTTTAGTGCTTTTACTTCTCCTGTTTTATCAAGTAAGATTTTACCAGTTATAAATTGAGTTTGTGACATAGGTCTAACATTTGTATAATCATCTTTAAAATATTCTCTAATTTGTTTTGCTGGATTAGCAAAATATTCAATCAATAATCCATCAACAATTTTATTTCCTCTTTCTCTATAATTTACATTTTCATTTAAAATAATATGAACATCTAAATCAGAGTGTGTTGAGGGATTACCAGTTATATAACTACCACATACTAAAATACCAATAGTATCATTCATATATTCCCAATTTTCTAAAAATTTATTTAACTTTTCTTCCCAATACATAAAACAACCTCCATTAATTTAATTTTTCACATTTGAATTACTAATAAAATTATATCACGTTCTAAAATCTTTTTAAAAATTATATGTACATTTTTTTGAATTTTTCTAAATGCATTTTTATTTTTTTATGTACCAAATTAAGTGTTGCTTTTTTAGCAGGATAAGTGTGTATTACAAACAACTCGCCAGTGGCGAGTTTATCCCCAAAATAAAGGGTTTGCCAACTTTTAAATTGTATTACAAAATTATTTTTGTTTTACTTTTGTATTACGAAAAAATAGCAAAAAATATATAAAAACAGCTGTTTGTTTTACTATTGTATTACAAATATACCTTTATTTGCATTTGAAAATATACTAATTTGTACCAAAATTTAAGATTTTGAAATAAATTATACAACTCTTGTTGGTACAAAAAGATGTACCTTAAATATCAACATTTATAATATTTATTGGACTAACAGGTACTTCTATTAATCCATAATTAGTTATTTTAAATTTATCAAGGATAGGTATTAGTTTAAAAGGTTCATTAAAATAATTGCCTTTACTATATTTAAGCATAAACTCTTGATCATTAATTTATTCTTTCTTTAATTCTTGATAATCTATTGGATAATTTAATTGTAATTTTTTGATATACTTCTTAATTTCTTCTCTAATCATTGGTGTTGATACTTCAATATTTATAGGTACATCATTATCTTTTATTTCTTGATTGCTATTAATACCACCACTATTAAATATATTAACATATTCTTCAATGAATGTTTTCCTGAAAGTAATATGTTTTATTTTTATATCCTTATCATTTTTAATAACTTCTATAGAATCAATATAACTTGTTATTAATTCTTGTTTTTCTGATACAGATAATTTGTCCCATTTAGCTTGGAAATTTAATTCGTAAAAAGGGTTTATAAAACATTTAATACTTTCTATATCTCTTTTAAGCATTATATCTTCAAATGTGAAATTGTATTATTCTAATTCTTGTTCCCTAAGGGAGGACGTACAACAACTTTAAAATCTAAACAAAAAATTAGTTAATATTTGATAAACTTCAGGTCTTTCAACTAGTTCATTATTATCTATCATTTTTTGAATTGAGTTTAAATTCACAAATTTTACAGCTTGTACTTCTTCCTTTTGAAAAAATAACGTTTTATCATCAACTCCAGTTGTTCTTAAAATAAAGAAATCATAAAATTGTCTTTCTATAAAATCTCTTTTAAATTCTTGTTCTTTTCTAAAACAATACATATATCTAAAATCTTTTATTTCAGTTCTGTAACCAAGTAATACACTTATCTCTTCATTTATTTCACGAGCCGCAGCGGATAAAGAATCTTGTCCAGCCGAAATATGCCCAGCAACGGAAATATCCCACATATCAGGATTTTTATCTTTATTATGATTTCTTTGTTGAATTAAAATTTCATTTTTTTCATTTACAATTGCAACCACAATAGCTCGATGCCATAATCCTCTTTTGTGAACTTCACTTCTAGGTAATACTTCACCAGTTAAAATACCATTTTCATCAAGGACATCTATTAATTCAGTAGTCATATTTATTCCTCCTTTAATTACATATTTTGTTTATGACAATATACAAATGTGTTTACTAAATTGACATAAATCAATTTTATCTATATAGATATTTTATCATAAATTTAAATATATTAAAACTCGAAATCATAAATAAATTAAAAGTTCGAGTTATCTTTAAATCTGGTGTTCTCAGGCAGATTCGAACTGCCGACCTATCGCTTAGGAGGCGATTGCTCTATCCTACTGAGCTATGAGAACAAATACTTCATTTCTAAAAAGAAATGAAGTTTATTTATAGATACATTTAGCTCCATTTGCTTTATACAATTTTTTTAAGTTATTTATTTTTATTTTCTTATTATCAAATAAATTTTTATTATTTTTATCAATTCTAATAAATTCATCTACATCTAATTTTTGATAATTAATATTTGTTATTGATATTATTTTATTTTTTTCTAAAATAACTTTATTACTATAGTTATCAAAATTTCTATATTTAGAGTAAATAGAATCTAAAGTAAACTTATATTCTTTTAACAAATCCTCATCTGATGAAATAATTTCTTCTTTTGTATAAACTTTATCCACTATCTTATTATTATATGAAACTTTATACATAGTATCTATAGAATAGATATCTGCACTATTTCTATAAGTACAAATCATAATTCCACTACTACGATTAAAAAAACATATAAAAATTATTATAGTAAAAATTATAACTAATATTAAAATTATTTTTTTCAACTTTATACCTCTTGTATAACTGTAATAATCATTGGTTTAGATTCAGTCGCTTTATAGAAAAATTTTCCTAAGACATCTCGAACATCATTTTTTATTTTAGAATAATCAACTCTTTTAGAATTAACTTCTATATTAGATTCAATAACTTCTCTAGAAATTTTTTTAGTCTCTTCAAGTAAATCTTGACTTTCTTTTACATAAATAAAACCTCTAGTTAATATTTCTGGTCCTCCAACAATTTTTTTAGTATTCTTATCAAGTGTACAACTTATAATTACAATACCATTTTCTCCTAGCATTTCTCTATCTTTTAAAACTAAGTTTCCAATATCTCCTTGACTTTTACCATCTATTAAAATTTCATCTACTTCAATATGTTCTGTTGAATTAGTATTTTTTCCTTTTACCATTTCAAACACATCACCATTTAATTTTAAAATTATATTTTCTTTAGATATACCTAATTCTTCAGCTATTTCTGCATTAGCATATTGATTTCGATATTCACCTTTCACTGGAAAATAATACTTTGGATTCATTAAATTAATCATTAGCATTAAATCTTCACGTGATGCATGATGCAGTAGATGTTTTTTACTAGAAAGACAAACCGCATCCGCCCCAAGCATTGCAATATCATCCATAATAACAGCTAATCTTTTTTCAATACCAGGATAACTTGGTTCAGTAATAAAAATAGTATCTGATTCTTTTATTTTTATAAATTTATCAAATCCCTTAATAATTCTTTCTAAATTAGCAAAAGGCTTTTCTTTTTCATCTGAAATTAAAACTATCGAATTTTTATTTTCAAGATCAGCTAGTGTTCCTATTCTGTTTTTATTAATTGACAAATATCCATCATTAATTGCATTATTAATTAACTCTTGTAAAGGTTTTCCCATAATAACTATTTTACGATGAGTTTTTTCAACTTCATTAAATATCTCCTGCATTCTATAAAAATGTGCAGGTAATATAGTAGCAATTATACGATTTTCTGATTTATGCAAAACTTCTTTTATAAAATCACTAACCCTATTATTAGGACTAGTATGACCAAGCTTATCAGCATAAAATGATTCTGCAAGTAAACATAAAACTCCTTGTTTTCCAACATAAGCAAGTTTTCCAATATCTGTTTTATAAGCTCCAATCATCGTTGAATCAAAAACAAAATCTCCTGTATAAACAATTGCTCCATCTTCAGTATATAACACATAGCAAACAGCATCTGGTATTGAATGTGTAACACCAATTGGAAAAATACAATTTTTTCCAAAAGCAATTTTATTATGTGGTTTTATTTCTATTAATTTTACTTTATCTAAATAATTTTTTAATATATCTTTTTTTACAATATCTAAAGTAAGTTTTGTCCCATAAACAGGTACCTCAGGTATTTTTTCTAAAATATCTGGAACAGCCCCCATGTTTCCTTCATGTCCATGCGTTAAAAATATTCCTTTTATTCTTTTTTTATTTTTTTTTAAATAATCAAAATTAGGAATAATATAATCAATTCCTAAATTTAAATCATTATCATATTTTAATCCAGCATCAAAAACAAAAATATCTTTATCTACATTAACAACATACATATTTTTTCCATTTTCATTTAAGCCACCAAGACTAAAAATTTTAATCTTACTCATAAATTTCTCCCTTCTTTTTTTAATATTTTATTTTTTTATTAATTAAACCGATACAAATTAACAATAAATCCGAATAAGCACGATTTTATTATAACACTTTTAAAGAAAAAGATAAAGTCAAGTTTATTTCTTAATAGCTAATTTATCCAAAGCTTTTTTAGCAGCTTCTTGTTCTGCTTCTTTCTTAGATGTACCTATCCCTACCCCATAAACTATATTATCTATTTTTACTTCAACAGTAAATCTCTTATCATGAGCTGGACCTTCTTCTAATACTAATAAATATTCCAAAGATTTCTGTTCTGTTTGAACAAATTCTTGTAAACTACTTTTATAATCACTAAAAAAAGATATATCAGGATTTTCTAAATATGGCACCACTATATTTAATATTGTTTTTCTAGCAGTTGAATAACCTAAATCTATATAAATTGCTCCCATTAACGCTTCAAAAATATCAGCAACTATCGCTTTTTTAAATTTTCCGCCATCTTTTTGCTCTCCATGTCCAACTAAAATATATTTAGAAAGTCCAAGTGCAGTCGCATAACAGTAATTTGCATTTTCACAAACATAACTTGCTCTAACTTTAGTCATTTCACCTTCATCATCTTTATGATGTAGATATAAATAATCAGCAACTACTAAATCTAATACTGCATCCCCCAAAAATTCTAATCTTTCATAATCATTTTTTAATTTATGCTCATTTACATAAGAACTATGCGAAAATGCTGTTTTATATAAACTAATATCTTTAGGATTAATTGCTAATTTATTAAATAATTCTTCCATTAAAATCACCATCTCCAATTATATCATGTCAAATATCAATTAGTAAATAATTGATAAAAAATTATCACTTGCAACAAAATAAAAGTAAACCTATTTCTATAAGTTTACTAAAAAATAAGCACTTTTAATTGTTTTTATTATGTAATTCATTAAGTCTTATATTAAGAATTTGTTTAAAGATAGTACTATCAATATATTCCATAAAACTAATTAATTTTTCATTTAAAAGTTCATTCTTAGTTTCAATCTCTTCTTTAGCCGATTCTATATCTTCTTCTGAATAAGGAATATTATTATTAAAAAAGCTCGTCATTCTCTCATCAATTATTAAAGAATTATTTTTAGCTAAAGCTTCTTTTTTAGCAAGATAATTAACAATAACCTTATTATTGTGATTTATCATAGCTTGTTTTTTATTTTTACTATCTTCTTTATAATAATTTTGTAATTCTTTTGGAGACAATGAAATCATATAATGAAATTGTTTTTCAATATCTTCTTTATTATCTTGTTTTATTATTAAATTCTTATCCTTCCATATTGTAAATACTTTAAAATTAGCATAATAATTATCTTCAAACATTCTATATTTTTGATCTATTAATAAATATTTTTCTTTTAAAGTCTTAGACGACTTAATAATAGTAAAACATAATTCTCTAAACTCATTAATCGCACTTTCTCCATACCCATATTCATTAAGTTTAGCTAATTTTTTAGAAAAAATTTCAACTCTTGACTTTAAATGATTAATTGCTGTTTTATCTTTATTAGTTACAATATTTTCATACAACTCATCAACTTCATCCACAAAAGTTTCTCTATCATTGTAAAAAATACTTTCTCTTTCTATTTTTTTACATTGTTTAGTAAATCTTTCAATAACTTGATCAGAATATAAATTAGCATCTTTTAATCGCTCTGTAAGTTTAGCAATCTTTTCAACTAAATTAATTGGTTTTTCCATTTCCTCTTTGAAATCTTTTAATAATTCTTTTTTTAATTCACTATCATTTATTCTATCAAGTCTTTTCTCAATCTTTTCAAGTTTTTTATTAAACCATTTAACACTTCTTTTAAACTCTAATCTTATTAAAGCCAAAATTTCTTTATCAGTCTTATTTTTTTCTTTCTCTTTCACAATTAAACTTTGAGAATAATTTATAAATTTATCAATAGCAGCTTCACCATATCCACCATACCTCAATTCTTGAAGACCTTTTTTCATAGAAAGTAATTGTGAACTTAAATCTATTTTATGACCATGTTTTTCATTAAAATCTATAATAAACTCTTCTTCTTTTAGTTTCTTCTCTAAATTAGATAATTCATTAGTTAAGTTTAATAATGCTAATTTTTTCTTTAATATTTCTAATTCACTTCTATATCTTATAAGCATAGGATTAAAAATATTAGTTTTTATAGATTGAATAATATTTTCAATATCATTATTATTTTTACAATAATTAACATATTCTTTCAAACATATTTCTTCAAATCTATTTAATTCTCTATCACCATAACCACCATATTCTAATTCTTTTAATTCTTTTATCATTAGAGAAATTTCACTATTTATATCTAATTTAAAACCTAATTTTTCTGTTTTATAAAAAGATATCCAATAATCAATTAAAGCAATTTTATCTGCTTCTAATAATTTATTATTAGATTTTATTCTTTCTATTAATAAATTTAAATCTTTAAGTATTTCTTTATATCTTGCTATTTCTAATCTTGATACAAAAATCATCTCTTCTACTTTAGCTGTATCATTTATTTCATCTCTATTTTTAATATTTTCTAACTTTACTTTTATTTCTTCTAGTCTCTTAGAACCATATCCTATAATAACCTTAGGATAAAACTCTTTGATTTCTTTAATATTTTCATCTATGTTTTCTATTTTTAATCTATAAAAAATTTCATCTAGATAAAAATTATTTGTACTGATATTTGCTCCTATAACCATTCTATCTAAAGTATTTAAATTTTCTAAAACAGCAAGAATTGTTTGTATAACTTTATCAAGTTTATTTATAAAATCAGCACTATCATTCTCTTTTTCTTGATTCTTACTTCTAAATAAAGTCATATTACCCCTCCATTTGACTCTATATTTTATCATATTTTTATGAATTATCCAAGAAAAAAATGATTTAATTAAGAATATTAAAATTATTTTGAAAAAAGAAATAAATTTATACTAGACTTGTAAAATTAGTAAAAATAATATAAAATTATATATGGTGATAAGATGAAAAATTTACTTATATCTATCATTAATTTATATCAAAAGATACCTTTTTCTTGTCATAATAACTGTCGATTTACACCAACATGTTCTAATTATGCTAAAGAGGCAATCAATACATATGGATCTAGTAAAGGCATCATTTTAGCAATAAAAAGAATTCTAAAATGCAATCCTCTAGGTCCAAGTGGGTACGATCCTGTACCAAAAAAGGAGAAAAATATGAAAAAAAACAATATTTTATTTTTATTAATTATCTTTCTAATTCCAATTTCTATCTGTTGTTCTGGTTGTACTAATGATACTATGGATAACATTGAAATTGTGGTAACTAATTATCCAAATGAATATATTACTAAAAAATTATATAGTGACCATGCAACAATAAGTTCTATTTACCCAGATGGCGTTGAAATAGAAGAATACAAGATTAGTAAAAAACAAAAACAAGATTGGTCTAAAAAAGATTTATTTATCTATAATGGACTTTTAGAAAAAGAAAGAAATCTAGCCGTTGAACTTTTAGCAATTAATCCCGAATTAAAAATAATAGATACAGCCTATGTCTTAGAAACTGATTATTCACCAGAAGAATTATGGTTAAACCCTTCATCTTTGTTAATGATGAGTCAAAATATTAGACTTGGTTTAGAAGAATATATTACAAACACTTATTTAAAAAAAGAAGTAGAAGACTTATATAACAAATTAAAAATTGAATTATCAGAACTCGATGCTGAATACCGTCTAGCAGCAGATAGCACTAATAATAAAGTAATTGTTGTTGCAGATAGTGCTCTTAAATATCTAGAAAAATTTGGTCTTGAAGTAATTTGTATCGATAGTGATGCAACTCAAAAAACGCTAAGTGATACAGAAAATCTTATTCAATCTGGTAAAATAAGTTATATAATGATGTTTCAAGGACAAAAACTAAATGAAAATACTAACAAAATTTTAAAAAAGTATCCAGATATTAAAAACTTAGAACTTCATAAATTAGATAATATTTCTGATAATGAAAGAAGTGAAGATTTTAATTATTTATCTCTAATGAATTACAATTTAGAATTAATCAAAAAAGAATTATATCAATAAAAAGAAGCTTTTCGCTTCTTTTTATTATGAATTGTTTAATTTCTGATTATATTTCATTATATTAATTAAAATTCCTCTTTTTGTCTTTTCTGATAATTTATTCTCATTAAGAAGTATTTCAATAGTATCAATATCACTTATAAATTCTTTATTATTTTTATTCTCTAATTGTTTTAATAAATCTCGAAACTTTGTATAATTAGAATTAATTTGAGCAATCTTTTGTAAATTATTTAAATGTGTTTTAGTATTTTTCTTTTCAAGTTCATCAACAATATCAAAAAAAAGTCGAATATATTTTAATTGTTCTTCTGAAATTTCATAAGACGTTTTATTTTTTTTATTCAAAGTTAATAGTTTTTTTACTACATCAAAATATTTTAAGATATCTTCTTTTACCGATTTATTAACAGAAGCTTCTTCTAACACTGCTTCAATAAGACATACATCTATATCAGTAATAACATTAATATCATCTCTAAATTCATCTAATAATCCTCGATTTAATATAAGAATAGAATCATTATTCTTCTTTAATAATTCTATTTTATTTTCATATTCCCTTATTACTTCTTTTAAAAAAGTTATTAAAGTAGTTTGCTCCTCCAACATAAAACTTCTCCCTACAATTTCTTTTTCCAAGAATTACCACTATTTATTGAAGAATCACTTAACATTTCTTCTAAAAGTAACTCTACATCTTCTCTAACTTCATTTGATTTAACTTCACCATTATATGCTTCAATACTTACATTCTCAGCATTTTTACTATAATTTTTAATATTATTTACTAAAAAATATTTAATTATTTCTTTCTTTTCTAAATCACCTAAAATAACTTCCTCTAATACTTTTGCAAAAAAATCAATATCTTCTACAACCTCACCTAAATACATTGTATTTGCAAGACTTATTATATTTTCTACATAAGTATTTAATGAAGAAATATCTTTATCATTTTTTTTATATTTATTTTGATTATAAAAAGCTTTTATATGTAATAATAATTTATTTATAACTTCAAAAGAAATTTCTTGCTGACTACTAACTTCTTTTTTATTAAATAGGTTTTCTTGTTTTAAATAATATAAATTTTTAATCTCACTTAATAATTTATCCAAAAAATCACGAGAAACAAAAATACTAATCATACTCTCAAACTCTTCTTTTTTCTCTCTAGATAAATTCATATATCCTTCTGCAAAAGCTAAAAATGATTTTTCTAAAACTTCTTCTAAATCTTTAATATATTTAAAACAATTATTTTCTTTTTCTAAATTCATAATTTCATTTTCAGCCTTTAAAGCTAGAAATTCTAATTGAATTGTAAAATTTTCTAAAGTTGATTGATTTAGTGTTTTATCAGCCATCAAATACCACTACCTATTCTAGAAAATATTATACTCTAATAATTAATAAAAAAAAAGTATTATTTAAAAAATAATACCTAACTTTACTGTAATTTTTCAATATATTTCATAAGAAATCTCATTCCTTTATTAAAAGTACCTTCAATTATTTTTGAAGCCTTTATTCCAATAGATGAAATTCTATTATTATAATTTTTATCTTCTTCTATATAGTTACTAGCAACTATTTCTTTTCCCTCTTTTAAATCTTTTTCAAATCTTTCAATAGCACTATCTGTTAAAACTTTTTTATTTTCATAATAATTATTATATCGACTAAAAAAAAGAGAAAAGAAAAATATCAATACAATAATAATAATCCCTTTAAATAATTTATTCATTTATAGCCTCCATAAAACATCTAGAAAAAGCAATCGAAGTATTAAGCACTTCATTAGTAGTATTTTCATATCCTCCCATTTCAACTAAAATTGTATTAGGTGAAAAATCTTGATTATAAACACCATTAACTCCTTCTCCACCCTTTTTATAAATACCTTTACTAAGTCCTGGATAATATTCATTTAATTTATTGTTAATTCTTTCAGTTAAATCTAAATTACTATGATAATTACTATTATCAGTTCCTATTAAAAAAATAATTTTAGCATAATCTTTTCCATCTATCGTAATTGTTGTTTTATCCCTTTTCAAACTATCTCTATGAACATCTATAAAATATTTTAATGATGGATTTTTTACAATAACATCTTCTAAAAAAATCCGACTAGCTTTATAACTATTTACATACTTCCATTTATTATTGTTTAAAACCTCTTTTATACTTCTTTCTTCAACTAAAGTTTTATATCCATTTTTATTAAATATATCTTCAAGAATATAATCATTCATAACAACCGTTGGATTAATACTAAATTCAGCATATGTACTCGATTGATATTCTTCAGTTTGATGAGAATTATAAATATAAATTAAAGGAGACTCTTCTTCTTTAACTGTTTTTTCTTCATATTTAACATTAGGAATGTATTTTTGATAATTCTTATTAAGTAATTTTATCGGATTACTTACTTTTAAAGATTGATTAACCAGTTTTTCAAGAAAATTATTATCATTATTAAAACTATTACTAACAACCATTTCTATTAAATCTTTATCAGTAATTTCTATTTTTGATTTTTCTAAATTTTTATAACTAATAAATATTCCAATAAAAAACATAAAAATAACAAAGAAAACCTTAATTTTCTTCTTTGATTTTAATTTCTTAGTAATAAATTTCTTTTTCATTAATTATCACCAAGATTATAATAATATACTTTTAATAATTATTTTGTCGTTTAAAGTCTTTATGTAAACTAATATTAATTCCATTTCCAATTAAAAGACCCAGTTTTTGAATAATAAAGTCTATATTCGTTGGAGTTACTATTAAATTCTCTTTTAGAGTCACTTCTTCTTTTAAAATATCTTCTACGATTGTTTTAACATCAACAACAGTTGGAACACCAATCGCAACAATAGAAGCATTCATAGTTTTTTCACTTACTTCTCCACGATTATTATTAATACCACTTCCAGGGTGAATTCCACTATTTGTAATTTGAATAATTTTGTTTAATCTCTCTACCTTACTCGCTTTTAAAGAATCAATTACTATTACTTTATTTGCCCCACTCTCTTTAATAACACTTTTTAAAACTTTAATAGTCTCTATTCCTGTCTCACCTGTAACACTAGGCATAAATTTACAAACATGACTATAATTAGAATCAATATCCCCAAGTAAATATAAATGTCCTGTTACTAAAATATTATCTAAAGTAGCTGGTCCTAAAGAGTCAGGGGTACTATTTTTATTACCTAAACCTATTATTAAAAATTTATCATTTTTTTGAATATCTAAATATTTTTTTAACTCTTTTATAAAAACATTTTGAACATTCAAAAAATTATCTTTGTCAGTAATATCTGAAAAAGCAATAGTTGTATATTTAAAATTATCAACTTTTGTCGTTGTAATAACTAAATCATCTTCTAAAACCTCATTATTTTCATAATCACCCTCGTATTCAATTACAAGATCTGTTCTTAAATTTAAATTATCTGTTTCAATTATATGCATTATATCACCAATAATAATATTAACATTTTTTTATATTTTATTTGCATTTTCTTAATTTTTTTGATAAAATTAATGTGTTTACAAAAAGTGAGGTGAAAAAATGCCAAATATTAAAAGTGCTAAAAAACGTATGCGTTCAAATGCTAGAAAAGCAGAAGTTAACACTTTAGTAACTTCAAGTATGAAAACTGCTATCAAAAAATTCGAAAAAGAAGTTAAAGCAGGAAATATCGAAGCAGCTAACAACAACTTAAATATAGCTATGCAAAGAATTGATAAAGCTGTAGTAAGTGGATTAGTTCATAAAAATAAAGCAGCTCGTTTAAAATCAAGATTAACAAAAATGAAGAATGCAATGAAATAAACCAATTAATAAAAAATTGGTTTTTATTTTACTTTTTTATAGACTAAATCTAAAACATAAGATAAAATCTATATAAGAATTATTATCCTAATATATTAATATATATTATAAGGAGGATTTATGAAAAAACTTATACTTATAGGATTACTTTTTATTTTTATTGGAGTAATTTCTCTAAATAAAGATCCAATTATAAATTTTATTGACGACTATATAATTAAAGAACCATCTAAACTTGATAATAAAAATAAATACTTTAGAAATTATGATTTTAACTATGTACAAAACACATCTAATTTTATACCAGAAAAAAAGCAAGATATCTTAAATATTTATTATACTTTAATTAATTCTGGTATGAATGAATTTACATTTTACTGTCCAAAAGAATATAAAACATGTCTAAAAGAAGTACGAATTCTTGCCAATAATCAAGAAATATTATCTAATATAAATAATTTTGTTCACCCATTTAACAGTTTTTCACATATAGAAACTGAATATGATACTTTAGGTAAAGTAAATATAAAAATTTTTAGAACTTATAAACAATTAGAAATAGATACAATTGAAAATAAAATCGATTTAATAATTGATGATCTTATAAAAAATGCTAAAACTGATAAAGAAAAAATAAAAAATATTCATGATTATATCATTAATAATAGTAAATATGACTCCATAAGAAGTACAGAAAAAACTTCAAATTATAGATCTGATATTGCATATGGTCCTCTTCTTCAAGGATATGCTATATGTGGTGGATATACAGATCTTATGGAAATATTTTTAGAAAGACTAAATATAAAAAGTTATAAAGTATCAAGCTACAATCATATTTGGAATGCTATATTTTTAGATGGAAAATGGTATCACCTAGACTTAACTTGGGACGATCCTGTTGCAAATGATGGTAAAGATTACCTAGAACATAACTATTTTTTAATATCAACAACTAAACTACATAATCTTGATATAACTGAACATAAATTTGATCAAAAAGTTTTTAGCGAATTAAAAGAAGCTTAAATATTCTAAGCTTCTTTCTTTTTTATATTAAAATTAACTTCTGACCAAACCTCTGGTCTCTCTAAATTAGAAAGACTTAAAATCCAATCTCTTGCCTCTTTATTATTAATATCTATAATCAAATTATTATTAACACCAGTAAAAACATTCTTATAATTAGTAAATTCAATTGAAAAATCTCCCAAATTCAAACTCTCCAAGTTAAAGCAATCATAAAACATATTACTAATATTTATATTTTTATTCCAAACTACATTAGATAAATCTAATTTATTTAAACTAGTACAATTAGAAAACATTCCCTCAAAAGATAAAACACTTTCTATTTTAGAAGATGCTAAATCAACCATTTTTAAATTACTACAATTACTAAACATATTTTCAAAAGAAGTGGTCTTATCAAAAGATAAATTAGAAAAACTAACCTCCTCAATTAACATATCTTGAAAAAAACCATTAAGATTAGGAGCTTCTATTATCTCATTAGAACCTATATATAAATCATAAAAATTGTTATCGTTTAAAACTAACCATGCAATAACTTGTCCATTCTTTTCTAAAGAAACATCATATTTTTTTACAAAATTCTCTTTTTCAATATAATCAACAAAACTAACACTTACTATTTTATCAAAATACTCATCTTCCTTAAAATATTCTCCTTTTTTTATTTCACGTAGATTAGCTTCATAATTTATAAAAATTTCAATGTCTCCTACTACTTTAAAAATAGTAAGTTTATTATTATTAATTATATAATCAGTATTTTCTTTTAAAAGAACATTATCCATTTTTATTTTACAATTTTTAAAAGATAAATTTGAAAAATCTAATTCTAAATCTTTACTATCTATAACTTCACTTGGATACATTTCACTATTTAAAATATTATAATACTTCACTTTATGAAATGGTTTAAAAAGAAAATCTAGTATCAAATTATAATTTGTTTGTTCACTATTAAATTCTTTATATTTAATTTTTAAAAGAATTTCTTTTTTTATTCCTAAACTACATTTATTACTATCACAAAGTTTTTCTTCTAAATTATAGTTTATTATTTCATAATCCAGATTTTCAGGAAGACCTTTAATATCTTTGAGTCCCATCTCAATATTTCCTAAATTAGTAACTTCAATTCTATACGTAATCGTCGATAACTCATTTGGAAGTGTTATACTACTAGAAATATTAGTTGTATTGTAATCTGCATATTTAGCTAATGCCCCTCCTTCTACCGCTTCAATTGAAACATTAGTAATTCTTATATCTT
>CAJUTW010000024.1 GCA_910589335.1 uncultured Bacilli bacterium
TTATTTATGTTTAAGTAACCTATGTAATGATAATTTTATAAGTATAATTGTAGCGATAATTTATTTTATTATAAATTTAATATCACAAATAAATTATCCTAAAATAAAAGAAATTAAACTTGCTGAAAAATTAGATCCATTATCTCTAACTATTCTCACATTTACCTTATTAAATTCTAATATTGTAAAAGATTTAAATATCTTCACTATAAGCGGAATATTTATAATTATTACGATGTTTTTGACATTTATTCACATCATTTTAAAAAATGTTCAAAAGAAAAAAATTTACTTTATTTACATAATAATTGGAATGTTTTTCTCATATCTTAACTTAAATGATGTTAAGGATTTTGAAATTATTATTTTACTAATCCCAGCTATATATCTTTTTTATATATTAAACTCTAATAAAAGTGATGACAAGTTTAAAATTGGATTATCATACATAAGTCTGAATTATATTGTTTATCATATAATAACAAAAACAAATATATTTAATATTCCTTTATTAACATCATCTATAATCTTTATTATTCTATTACTAGTAATAAACATTTTTATAAAAAATGAATTTTTAAAGAAATTAACTTATTTTATAATAATTTTACCATTATTTGATATTTTAAATGATATATTTATGGATAATGAGTTAAAAATTATAATAGAAAGTATCACATTATTATATTTAACTTTTTTAGCAACAAAATTTTTATTTAAATCTAAAGATAGTAAAAACATTTTTGCAATTATCGGAATAATTATTTCCTTACAAAATGTTTTTTATAGTAGTTACATTATAAATTTGTATGTTGGGATGGTTGGTCTAATTATTATAATGATAGGATATAACAAAAAAGAGCTATTTGCAGTATTTATAACAGGAATCATTATAACTATTTTAAATATTTTAATAGCTTTATCCAATTTATGGGAAGAAATACCATTCTGGCTTTATCTTTTATTAGGTGGATTAGGAATAATTATATTTGTTACTTATAAAGAGATAAAAAAATCTAAGATAAAATAAGACACTTATTTACACTAAGTATCTTTTTTTTGACAAAATTCGAAAAAACAAAGTGTTACTTTATAAATGGTGATGCTTTTGAAAAAAACAATTTTATGGGGAATTACTTTTATTGGACTCGGTTTTTTTATAGGTGATTTAATATTTAATAATCGAGAATTAATATTAAATAGTATTAGTAAACGTGGAGAACCATATTATTTTCTCCAAGAGGGAGTATATTCAGATAAACAAATCTTAGAAAATAATTTAACTTCAATTAATATTAAAACAATTGATTATAATAATGATAAATTTTACGTTTATTTAGGAATAACTAAAAATAAAAAAGTAGCTGAAAAATTAAAAACTATTTATAAAGAAAAAGGTTATCCTGTAATAATTAAAGAAAAACATTTAGAAAATGAAGAATTTTCAAATAATGTTACTCAGTTTGATTTATTAATAAATGCTACTAAAGAAGAAGATGAGATTTTAACTATAGAAGAAGTTGTTTTAGCAAATTATGATGAATTAATAAAATATAATAGTAAAAATTAAAAAAATGTTAATAATAAAATAGAGGAGTAAAATATTGAAAATAAAAGATATACCATTAACAGAAAGACCACGAGAAAGATTAAAAGAAGTAGGGGTAGCAAATCTTACTAATAAAGAACTTTTATCTATAATAATTAAAACTGGGACAAAAAATAAAAATGTAAGTGATTTAGCTTTAGAATTATTAAAAGAATATGATTTACTTGATTTTAAAGACTTGAGTTTAGAAGACTTAATTAAAATAAATGGAATAGGTGAAATAAAAGCTTTAGAGATTTTAGCAACAATAGAATTTGGCAAAAGAATATTTTTAAAAGAATCCAAAAAATTACAAAAATTAGAAAATCCAAAAGCTATTTGGGAGTCATCTAAATACTTATTTGATAATTTAAAACAAGAATACTTCTATTGCTATTACTTTAATAATAAACAAGAATTAATAGAAAGGAAATTGATATTTATGGGTACTATTAATCAAGCGACAACTCACACTAGAGAAATTTTTAAAGAAGCTTATAAAGTAAGTGCAACAAGTATAGTTTGCCTTCATAATCATCCATCAAATGATGTTACTCCAAGTAAAGCAGATAAATTATTTACAGAAAGACTAATGAAAACTGGAACAATTCAAGGAATTCCTGTAATAGATCATATAATAGTAGGGGAAAATTCATTTTATAGTTTTTATGAACATAGCAATATTCTAAATCTTTAATTGTAACTGTTAAAAAATTATAATATAATAAGTAAGTGAGATGATTTATATGTATAAAAAGAATGTAAAAAACAAAAAATTAATTACAAGTTTAATAATTAGTATACTAGTAATATTATTAGTATTTTCAATTATTTTGAATCGAAAAATTAACTTTATTGAGAACTTTTCAAAATCAGCTTTAACTGTTATAGAAAAAGTTATAATGTATCCTTTTACAGCTTTAAATAATGATAAAAGCATAAAACAAAGTGAAAGTTACTTAATTCAAAAAAATGTAAATACCTCTCTTGAAAAAGAAATAAAAGAATTAAAAGAGGTTTTAGATTTAAATAAGACTTTAACAGAATATCAACCAATTAATGCAACTATTCTCTCACGTAATAAAAGCTATTGGTTTAATACAATAAGTATAGATAAAGGAGAAAAATCTGGAATAAAAGAAAATATGGCAGTAATCACAAAAAATGGTTTAATTGGAAAAATTTCTAAAGTATATAAAAATTCTAGTGAAGTTAAACTAATTACTTCAGACGATTTAAACTTTAAAGTAAGTATTGCTATAAAAACTAATGATGTAGATAACTATGCAATATTAAATGGATATGATAAATCAACTGGATATATTCTTGCATCAGGTATAGATAAAACAACTAATATTAATAAAGGTGATAAAGTGTTAACTAGTGGTTTAGGAGAAATGTTTCCATCAGGAATAATGATAGGAACAGTAGAAGATATAAAAAGTGATAAATATAATTTAAGTAAAGATATTTATATAAAAACTCATCAAAACTTTAACGATATTCATTATGTTACAGTGCTTAAGGTAAAATAAAATGTTAGTAATATCTATTTTATTATTTTCATTGATTTTTGATGGTTTACTTACAAATTATCTTCCTTTTTTAGTTAACGATTTATCATGGTTTACACCTTTACTTACTCTAACAAGTATTTTAATAATCTATCCTTTTTATAGAAAGAAAGAAACAAAATACTATATTCTAATTTTTATAATAGGTATAATTTATGATTTACTTTATACAAATTTACTTTTTTTTAATGCAATATTATTTTTAATAATCGCTTTAATTTCTAAAATAATTCACAGAAATTTTCAAATAAATTTTTTAAAAATAATAATTTATACAATAATAATTATAAGTCTATATGAATCATTAAACGCCCTAATTATTATAATATTTAATCTAGTTCCTATGACATTTTATAAATTATTTTATAAAATAACTCATAGTTTGATTATAAATATTATCTACATTGAATTTATTTATTTAATTTTAAAAATAATACCTAAAAAATTCAAAAAAATAAGTATTAATTAGCATACTTATTTTTTTTGTTCATAAAATTAATTAAGGAGAGCAATTATGAACAAACGAATCGAAGAAAAATTAGTATTAAAAAAAAGTATTAAAAGAATAATTAGTAAATTAATGATTACAATAGTAATATTTTTAATAGGAATGATTACAATAAAAGCTAAACCAACTTTAAAAAAAGAAATTAAAGCAAATATTTACGAAAAGAACTATAAGTTTACCAAAACAAAAAAGCTTTATGAAAAATATTTTGGAAATTTTCTATCACTAGATAAAGTAATTAAAGAAGAACAAGCTGTTTTTAGTGAACAATTAGCTTTTGAGAAAAAAGAATCGTATGATAAAGGTGTTAAATTAAAAGTTACAAAAAATTATATGGTTCCAACAATTGAAAGTGGAATTGTAGTTTTTATAGGCGAAAAAGAAAATTTAGGAACAACTGTTATAATAGAGCAAGTAGATGGAATTGATACCTTCTATTCAAACATCAATATAAACAATATTAAATTATACGATTATATTGAAAAAGGTGAATTATTAGGAGAAACTAAAGGAAATGATTTATATTTATTTTTTCAAAAAAATGGAGAATATTTAGATTATCAAAAATATATTTAAAATTAATTTTCTCGTATATATTTTTGCTTTACTAGCCATTTTAACAGCATCTTTTAAAAACTTTTTTATCATAAGTTCTTTAATTATAATACATGAATTAGGTCATTTCATTTTTGCATTTTTATTAGGAGTAGAAGTAGATAAAATATATATTTATCCCCTAGGTGGGATATCTAAATTTAATATGCCTCTAAATTTTAGTATTCTAAAAGAATTTATAATTTTAGTAGCAGGTCCTATTTTTCAGACTTTAGCAAGTTTTTTTCTAATTTTAATTATGCCTTCCAATAAAGATTTAATTTTAGCTTATCATAATGGTATTTTATTTTTCAATTTATTACCTATATATCCCTTAGATGGAGGTAAAATAATAAATTTAATTTTTTCACTATTTTTTCCATTTAAATTAAGTTTGAAATACTCCATTTATATTAGTTATTTTGTTTTAATTACAATCTTATTTATCAAAAAAAGCTTTACTATAAATATCATTGTAATGTTAGTTTTATCACTAATTTTAATTACTAAAGAAAAAAGAAAAATAAATCAACTTTATAATAAATTTATCTTAGAAAGATATTTAAATAATTATAATTTTAAAAACAGTAAAATGGTTAATAATATTAATAATTTTTACAGAAGTAGGCGTCATTTAGTTAAAGAAAATGATAATTATTACTTAGAAAAAGACTATTTAATAAAAAAATATCAAAAATTTACCAAAAATCGTTGACTTTTAAAAAAATGCTATGCTATAATCAATTTGTCGCTTGGAAAAGTGATTATGGGGCATTAGCTCAGCTGGGAGAGCGCCACGTTTGCACCGTGGAGGTCAGCGGTTCGATCCCGCTATGCTCCACCATATGGAATTTAACGTTGAGAAATCAGCGTTTTTATTTTTATCTAAAAAAGTTGACCTTATTTTTGACCTTGTTTTAAACACGTAAATTTAAATTATTTATTAAATTAACAATCGGTGTTTGCACATCTGGAAATAAACGTAGATATGTTTCTTGCATTACTTTTATAGTGTGACCTAATCTATTACTCATCATTAAAAAAATTTTGTAGTATCGGTCTCACCTGTTTTTAAGTACTCATTAACCATTAATGATACATAGCTATGTCTAAATTCATGATTTGTAATTTCTGGTATTCCACAGGATTTAAAATATTTATGTTTTCTATTACAATTGTTGTTTGAAGCATAAATCTAGAACATCCAAATACAAACCAACTTTCTTTAAAATCAGAATATTCCATACAATATTTCTTATAAAGTGCTCAAGTAACGTTTTACTCATTTTTACTTTTCTATTCATATAATTTTTTGTAGATGTAATTTTATAAGCCTGTGTAGTTTTGACAGTTAAAGTTTGGCTGAATACACGCAAATTTGGAGTCAAGCTGGATTTTCTGCAAAAGATGATTTCATAGAAGTAAACCAATTTGGAAATTCAACTATAGAACTAGTAGATCACCTTTTAGCTCATGATAATATGTGTGCATTAGGTACTACATCGTAGCTATTACCACACACTATAACATCTTCTATTGTCTCTCTCAAATATGTTCTTTTTTACTGACATAGGAATATCAGTAGCTTCGCTTCTTTTTGATTTCATTTTAATATCTCAATTTAGATATTAATAGATAATAAAAATACATAATAAAAATCTTTTGCTTTTTTTTAATGAGTATATTATTAAATAAGAGCATCCTATGAAATTTAGTCGAACTAAATCGAAATTTAAAAAATAAGATTTTTCGGTTAATCTTTTTCGTTTGCCTTTAAAGGCGTATTATCAATTCTGCAAATAGCAAAAGAAAATTTAGATATTTATGAGATACTAGAAAAAAATTAATAACTTGCTTGAATTATATTTTAAATTTTTTTATAAGCTTAAGATATGTTATAATTTTATTTAAAAGAGTTTCTTTCATTGAATTTTTTTAAGAATAAAGAATAATTATAAGTTGGAGCTTTAATTTGGTTTTATTTAGTAATACAATAATTAAAGAAATAATAGTAAATTAAAGTTTTATTATATTTCATATGGTACAAGGAGCTGAATAGTATATGAAGAATATTCTAATAATGGGAATTGGCAGAGCAGGAAAAACAACATTGAGTGAATGATAAAAAATAAATATAAAAATTATAGTTTAATACATAGTGATTCTTTAAAATGGGCAATGATTAGAGCAGAAGAAAAAGAACAGTTTTATAGAACTAATATTGATAAACAAAAAGCATTCGAACATAGTATTTACTTTCAAAAAACATTATTGGAGTTTTTTAACTTATGTATTTCAAAGGATAATAATAATTACGGATATATATTAGAAAGTGGACAATTACATCCTAAAATTGTTAAAGAAATGATTGATTTCGAAAATACAATAGTTATATGTCTTGGACTTGGTACTTAAATAAAGATGAAATGGTAGAATTATGTATTAAACATGATGTTGAAAAAGATTGGACATACGGATTATCAAGAGAATATTTAAAAGAACATGCACAAGATTGGTTTTCAATAAATGAAATGTTAAAAAATAAATGTCCAGAATATGGTATTAAATATTATGATACTTCTAATAATAGAGTTAAAATTTTAAATGATATAATGAAAGAAATTTCCGATTTACTATAAATTATTATTTCACTATTAATTTTTATTTTAATATGTTATTATAAATTTAACAAAAGAAGTGAAAGTAATGAAAAATATTAATGAAATAAACTTAAAAAAGAAAAAATATCTTATTTTTGATTTAGATGGTACATTAATTGATTCTATTGGAATATGGAATAAAACAGATCAATTTATTATTAAAAAATATGGTAATAAAGAATTAACTCAAGAAGAAATACAACAAGAGCGTGATGATTTTCTTAATAATCATCATGACACAGATATTTATCTTGCATATTGTGAATATATAATAAAAAAACATAATTTAATTATAAAAGATAAAGAAGATTTATTAAAAATTAGATGGTCAATCTCTAGCGAAATATTAGAAAAGGATATGGACTTTAAAAAAGATGTTGTAACTCTTTTAATAAAATTAAAAAAATTAGGTTTTACATTAATACTTGCAACTATGGCACCTAGATTTCAGATGGAAATTTATACTAAGAAAAATAAAAAGATGCTAAGTCAAATGAATATTAATGAAATGTTTGATTTAATAACAACTAAAGATGAAGTAAAAAATAAAAAACCACATCCTGAAATATATGAAAATATTATAAATTTTTATCATGCGTCTAAAAGTGAATGCTTAATATTTGAAGATTCCTACACTGGTGTTTTAGCCAGTCACAATGCTGGTATAGAAGTTGTTAATATTTATGACCAATATGCTGATATCGATCGAGAAAAGATAAACTCATTAACTGATTATCATATTAGTAATTATAAAGAATTTATTGACTATATTGATGAGTATTTTGCAAAAAAATACATTAAAAAAAAAGACTAACTTGCAAAAGTTCTTTTTTTGTTTATAATATAAAAAAAGTAAGGAGAAAGCTATGTCTAAAGTATCAAACGTTTTATGTATGCTAGAATTGTTAAGTACAGGAAAAAAATATAGTATTAAAGAATTATCAGAAGAATTAGAAGTATCACCTCGTATGATAAGAGTATACAAAGATGAACTTGAAAAAGCTGGAATTTATCTTCATACAATTAAGGTCCTTATGGTGGATATATACTAAATCAAGAATTAAATATTCCTAAAAGATTTATTCCAACTAAAGAAATAGTACTAAATAATAAAAATTCATATAAAGTTTTAAATAGATCTATAAAAGAAAAAAAGAAATGTCACATAACATATTATTCTAAAGGAAAAGAATTAACAGAAAGAATAATTCATCCTTATGAAATGGAACTTTTAAATAATGAATGGGGTATAGCAGCATACTGTGAAAAAAGACAAGAAATAAGACATTTTTATTTAAATAGAATTGAAAATATAAAAATGTTAGAAGAATATTATTAGTGACATATATATTACCTCTATATTTGATATGATTATATTGAAAGGAGAATTATATGTCTTTAAAACATTCTTATACAGAAAGTTCTTTAATTAATTTTAAAAAAATAAAAGAACGTGTTTTATATTCTGATAAAACAATAGATAATTTAGCAGAGATGTTAGCTAATATAATAAGTAATTTAAAAGGAGCAACTCTAATAGTAGCAACAGGAGGGTCTGTAGTAGTAGCAGAATTTTTAAAAAAAGTATTAGAAAGATATAATATAATTTGTGAAGTTATAGAACCAAGAACATTTAATTATAAAGAAAACATTGCAAGTTTTGAAAATTTATTTTGCATTAGTTATAGTGGAAGAACTAATGGTATATCAAATGCTTTAGAAAAATTTAGAGGAAATAAATATTTAATAACAGGCTCTAATAAAGTAGAAGATAGTAAAACAGTTTTACTACAATACAATATGGTAGATAAAGAAAAAAGTTTTGTTTCATTAGCTACTACTCTAATACCTATGAGTTTATTTTTAAAAAGTAATGAAATAATAAATGGAACATATAAAAGTGAAGAAATGCATGAGTTCTTAGATTATTGTTTTGAAAATAGTAAATACTATGAAAATTATCCTTTAAATTTTCAAGGATTAAATATTGAAATAATGAGTGGATATGACACTAGTTGTGCTGCAAAAACATTAGAATCAAATTTAGTTGAAACAGGAACAACACCTGCTGTTGTACATGATAAAGGTTCATTCTGTCATGGAAGGAGTAATCTAATAAATAATAATCCTACAAACGCTTTAATTTATTTAGAACATCAAAAAAAGGATTTAGATTATTTACTTTTAGATTTATTAAAAAAGGAATATAAAAATATTATTGAATTATCATCAACAGAAAAATATCAAGATATTTTAAGAAAAGAGTTTTTACTTAATTTAAATTCAATTTATTTATCAAAAAAAATAGCAAGTGATAAAAAAATTGATCTTTGCATGGTTGAATATAACCCCAAAGTTATCAATAAAATATATAGATATCGAGGTGAAATGTAATGGAAAATTTAATTTTTGTAACAGGAAATAAAGGAAAATATGAAGCAGCAAAAGATTATTTTCAAAAAATAGATGTTAATGTAGAACAATTAGATTTAGATATTGAAGAATTAACTGTTTCTGATGTTAAAGAAGTATCATTAGATAAAGCTAAAAAAGCATATTCTGTATTAAAACAACCTTGTTTTGTAGAAGATAGTGGTTTCTATATTGAAGCTTACCCTAATAAAACTAATTTCCCAGGTACTTTAGTAAAAAGATTAGGAATATCAAACAATATAGAAGCTTTATTAGAAACAATGAAAAATATTGAAAACAGAAATTGTTACTTTTTAAGTTGTATAACATTTTATGATGGAGAAAATATCAAGCAATTTATGAAAAAATCAGAAGGAACACTTTCAAAAACAATAAGAGGTGAAATATCTAAATCTTCTAAAAGTCGTCTTTGGCAAGTCTTTATTCCGAAAGGTTCTAATAAAACTTTAGCAGAAACGTCTAAAGAAGAAAGATATAATAATAAAGAAAATAAATCATCAACAGAAGCATTTGTAGAATGGTATAAATTTAACAAAATATGTCAAATAAGCCGTAAAATAAAAACAAAAAAAAATTTAATGGTTGTTAATAATTACAAATTATGTTAATATCAAATTGGGATAAATGCTTAAAAAAAGTTTTGTTTTTCTAAAGAGTAATCTTTATCGTTTATCACGCGACCGATTTAAGATTTTAAGTTTATCCTAAAAAGAGATTTTCTCTTTTTTTTTGTACAAAAAAAATTCATATGCAAATAATAAGATAGGAGGTGAAAGTATTATAAGTGAAAGTTGTTTTACAAGATGGCATTAAAGATTGTGGTATTTGTTGTCTTTTATCTATTATAAGATATTATAGGGGAGAAGTATCAAAAGAATATTTAAGAGAAATAACTTCTACTACAAAAGATGGAACTTCATTTTATAATCTTATAGAAGGAGCTACTGTTATTGGTTTTGACGCTAAAGGACTAACAGGAAAACTAGAAGAAATAAATGTAAATAACTTACCATGTATCGTTCATTTTATTGTAAATAAAAGCTATAAACATTTTGTAGTTCTCTATAAAATTAATAAAAATAAAAAACAAGTTTATTTAATGGATCCAGCCAAAGGTAAAAAAATAATCTCTTTTTCAGAATTTAATTTATTAACTAGCAATAATTATCTATTTCTAAAACCTCTAAAACAATTGCCTGTTATAAAAAAGAAGAATATAATTTATAAAAAATTAAACAATATAATTAAACAGAATAAAATTTTAGTATTTTTAATTACTATTTTGACATTTTCATATTTTTTACTAAATATTTTAGTATCTTTTCATTTTAAATATATACTCGAATTCTCTATTAACTATAATATTACTAATAATCTCTTAGTTATAAATTATATTCTGTTGATTCTTTATTTTCTAAAAAATATAAATAATTTATTAAAAAATTTATTAATGAATAAATGGATTTTAACTTTTGATAATGAAACAACTTTAAAAACTTATAAACAAATACTTTTACTTCCATATTTATATTATAAAAATAGAACTACAGGAGAAGTAGTGGCAAGATTTAAAGACTTAAATACCATTCGAGTCTATCTTTCAAATTTCTTTAGTACTATATCAACTGATCTAATTAGTATTATAGTTTTTGGTATTATTTTGTTTAATTATAATATTTATTTAACTTGTCTTATTTTTTTTATCTCTTTTTTAATCTTTTTAGTTACATATTTTTTTAGTATAACTAAGAAAAAACTTCAATTAAAAATAAGTAAATATGAAGATAAAATAAATACTTACTTAATTGAAGGAATAAGTAATGTTGATACTATTAAAGGTAGTCATTTAGAAAAAAGACTTATAGATAAATTTTTATATAAATATAAGAACTTTTTAGATACTATCTATAATTATAGTTTAATAAATGAAATATTTTTATATTTAAAAAATAATTTATCAGATATCATTCATATGTTAATTTATGGATTAGGAAGTTATTATGTTATAAAAAATAAACTTTCTTTAAGTAGTTTAATTATTTATCAATTATTTTCATCCTACTTTTTAAATAGCTTTTTTAATTTAATAATGCTCTTTGATAATTTTAATTCTTATAAAATAGCTTTATCTAGAGTAGAAGAAATATTTTTAATTAACAAAGAAAATTTTAAAAACAATTTTTTCTATTTACCATACACTCTAAAAGGAAGTATTGTAATTGATAATTTAAATTATAAAGTTAATACTAAAGTTTTATTTAATAACTTAAATTTAAAAATAAATCCTAAAGAAAAAATTTTACTTTGTGGTGAAAGTGGATCAGGCAAAAGTACATTGGTAAAAATGCTAATGCGATATATTGAAACAGATTTTGGTAATATCAAAATATCCGATATTGATATTAATCATTATCATTTAGAAAATTTAAGAAACAATATAACATATATTACCAGTAACGAATATTTATTTACAGATACAATTAAAAATAATATTTTGCTAAATAAAGAAATATCTGATGAAGAATTTTATAAAATTTGTAAATTATGTTTAGTAGATGATATTGTAAAAAATAGTGACTTAAAATATGAAAAAATAATTGAAGAAAATGGTTTTAATTTTAGTAATGGAGAAAGACAAAGAATAATTCTTGCTAGAAGTCTTTTAAGAAAAAGTAGTATCTATATTTTTGATGAAGCTCTTGGACAAATTGATATTAATAAAGAAAAGAAAATTCTTACCAATATTTTTAACTATTTAGAAGATAAAATTATAATTGTAATATCTCATCGCTTTAATAATAAGAAACTATTTGATAGAGTTTTAAAGCTCGATAAAGGAGTAATAATTGAAAATTAATAATTTTGAAAAGAAAAAGTTTATTATCTTTATTACATTAATGTTATTACTTTTAGAAATATCTTTTTTTATTTATTTGTCTTTAACAAAAATATACCAGTATAAAAAGATTTCTGGTATTGTATTAAAAGATGATCATTTGATTTTAATATTAGATGCTAAAGAAAGAAAAATATTATATAAAAATACTTTTTGTTATCTAAATTCGAAAAAAAAGAAATATTTAATAAAGGAAGATAAAGGAGTGATTATAACTAAAGATAATAAAAAATATTATGAATTATTAATAAAAATAGATTTTGATAAAAAATATAATTTTAATGATTCTATAGATTTATCAATAAAAACTAAAAAAGTACACTTAATTGAAATGTTTAAAATAATATGGGACGGTGGTTAATATACAGAAAATATCAGAAAACGATTTAGAAAAAATAAATGGAGGTGCCAGTATTTCAGTAGGAACAAGTTTAATTATTGCAGCAGCAGTAGTCTTTATTACTGGAATAATCGAAGGTATTACTAATCCGAAGAGGTGTCAAGAATGAAAGTAATAGAAAATAGTGAATTATCTAAAATTATAGGAGGAACAACTATAACAGCAACAGTTATAAATTCATTTGTAAATGTAATAAAAATATTAAAAGAAGTTGGTTATAGTTTAGGATCAGGAATAAGAAGAATAAGTGAAAATAATATATGTCCTTTAGATTAATTTCCAAAAACTATAAAATAATTATAAAAATAATATTTTGCATATTAAGTATACTTTTTTTACCAATAATAATTAAATTTATTTATTCATCTGGATTATATTTTGGAAAATTTATTAGAAATTTATATTATTTCTATTGTTTTTCTTGAAAAATTAAGCAAAAATAGTTGAAAATCATATAATCTTTTGATATAATTCAATTTAGTTAAAGCGAAGGGAGGGAAATAGATGGCAACTAAAGTAACTGTTAGAGGTAATCTTGATCAAGCTCTAAGAAAGTTCAAACAAAAAGTAGCAAGAGACGGTGTCCCTTCAGAATGGAAAAAAAGAGAAGCTTATGATAAGCCAGGAGTAAGAAGAAGAGCAGCAAAAAAAGAAGGAATCAAAAATTCTAGAAAAAGAGACCGTGCTAATAGAAACAAGGATAACTAAAATTCTTGTTTTTTTAATCTTTTCTTCATAAAAATTAAAGTAATATGTTATAATTCAATAAAAAGGAGATGATTATAATGGTAGAACAATTAGAAAAAGATATGATTGAAGCAATGAAAAATAAAGATAAAGAACGACTAGTTGTAATTAGAATGGTTAAAGCCTCTCTAAAACAAGAACAAATTGATCGCAAAAAAGAAATTAATGATGATTTATTAATTGATGTTGTAAATAAACAAATTAAAATGAGAAAAGACTCAATAACTGAATTCGAAAAAGGAAATAGACAAGACTTAATAAATAAAACACAAAAAGAAATAGATGTTTTAATGGCATATTTACCAGAACAATTAGACGAAAAAGAAGTTTTAAATATCATTGATGAAATATTTAGTGAAGTAAAACCTACTAGTCAAAAAGATATGGGAACTATTATGGGATTAGCTCAAGCCAAATTAAAAGGAAAAGCTGATATGAAAACAGTCTCATCAATAATAAAAGAAAAATTAAACTCATAAAGCATTAAATCAAATGCTTTTTTTCTTTCTAAAATATAAAAAATAATCATATATTTATATAGGTGATTTTATGTTAGATAGATTATATGATTATGTTAGTGATAATGAATTTCGCTTTACTGTTTTTGAAAATAAATTTAATGTATTAAATTATAAAAGAATACTATCTTTAGAAGATAACTATATTTCTATACTAAGTAATAATAAAAAAATAACTATTATTGGGGATAATTTTGTCTTAAATAAATTAGTAAAAGATGAATTACTAGTAACAGGCAATATTACAAGAATAGAGGTTGTAAATGAATAATCGTATAAAAATAAGTATTGAAGGTAAAAATCCCTCATATTTTTTAAAAGAAATAATAAAAAGAAATATAAATATTTATAGAGTTGAGAAAAATCATAAATCTTTAAAAATTATCATTGATTATCAAAGTTTAGATGATATTATGAAAATAAAAACAACATACAAAATCAGAATAGTTGAAAGATTTGGATTAATAAAATTTAAATTTCTTCTGAAAAAATATTCAATATTTTTATCTTTTATTATAATGGGAATTATTCTTAATCTTATACTATCTAATCTTATTTTTAAAATAGAAGTAGAACACTCAAATAAAGAAATAGTAAATATAGTCTCTAAAGATTTAAATGAATTAGGTTTAAAAAAATATCATTTTAAAGTTTCTTATTCAAAAAAAGAAGAAATAAAGAAAAAACTTTTATCAAAAGAAAAAGATCTTTTAGAATGGGTAGAAATAGAAGAAAAAGGAACTAAATATATAATTAAAGTCGAGCAAAGAAAGAAAAATAAAAAAGAAACAAAATGTAATCCCCGTCATATTACTGCTAAGAAAAATGCTTTAATTAAAGAAATTCAAGCTGATTCTGGAGAAATAGTTAAGAAAAAAAATGATTATGTCACAAAAGGTGAAACATTAATAAGTGGTTTAATTTATAATAAAGAAGATGTTGTCTCTAAACGTTGTGCTAGTGGTAAAGTATATGGTGAAGTATGGTATACAGTTACAGTCTCTCTTCCAAAACACTATACAGAAAAGAGTCTAACATCTAAAAAAAAATATGGTCTTTCTTTAAAAACCTTAAAAAATGAATACAATTTTCTAAATAAATTCCAAACATTTCAAAAAGATGAGTATAATATAATTGAAAGTAAAATAATTCCCTTAAAGTTTTCTTTAGCTAAATATACCAAGACAAAAGAGCAAACAAAAAACATTACTATGACAAATGCCGATGAAGAAGCTATTAAATTAGCTACTAAAAAAATAGAAAAGCAATTAAAAAAAGATGATGAAATCATTAGTAAAAAAGTTTTGAAAAAGAATGACTTTCATAGTAAAATAAAAGTAGAAGTATTTTTTAAAATTAAAGAAGACATTACAACTTATCAGGACATATCTAAACTAAATATCGAAGAAATGAATAAAAAAGAGGAGTGATTAGGTGTTAGGACCACTTACAAATACAATACAAGGAGTTGTCAATTTTACTTGGCCAATGATTTTAATATCAACAGTAATAATGGTTTCATTTAGATTATGTTATTTGATAAAAAATCATCAAAGACCAATAATTTATAAAGAATTATTAATGCTAAGTTTTGCAATCTATATTTTATGCCTCTTTCAAGTAGTTACATTTCAAGATGATGTTTCTTGGTCAAGTAATAACTTTATTCCTTTTAAAGAAATATTTCGTTACGATATCACTAGTCGCTTATTTATAAAAAATGTTATTGGGAATATGATAATGTTTTTACCATTTGGCTTTTTTATGAGTTATTATTTAAACATAAATAAACTTCATCTTCCGATGATTTTAACTATAATAGCATCAACATCAATAGAAACTGTACAAATGTGTATAGGAAGAGTATTTGATGTAGATGATATTATATTAAATTTATTAGGAGGTATTTTAGGATACTTACTTTATATAATAATCAAAAAAGTTGGGAATATTTTACCTAATATCTTTAAAAGTGAGTGGTTTTTAAATATTATTTCCATCATCATTTTAATAAGCATTATAGTTATAATAATATAGGAGTAAATATGAGTAAAATAGAAATATTTGTAAATGTAGAAGAAGAAATAGAAGAGTTAGAAATAATTGAAAAGGTTTTATATAGTGCTATAGAAAAGGAAAAGTTAGAAAACATTTTCTTTAATCTAATAATAGTTGATAATAATTATATTCATGATCTAAATAAAAACTATCGAAATATTGATAGAGAAACTGATGTTATAACCTTTGCATTAGAGGATGAGAACAGTATTATTCTGCCATCATCTGAAAGAATTTTAGGTGATATTTATATTTCGCTTGATAAAGCTAAGACTCAGGCTAAAGATTATGGACATTCTCTTCTTCGTGAATTATCTTTCTTAGCAGTTCATGGTTTTTATCATTTGTTAGGTTATGATCACATGACAAAAGAAGAAGAAAAAATTATGTTCCAAAAACAAGAGGAGGTATTAGATGCTTTCAAAATTACTAGATAAATTCAGAAAAAAATCCCCAAAAAGAAATAAAGATACAGGAACTTCCTTAGAACGCTATATAAAAAGTTTTTTTCATGCTATAGATGGAATTATTTATTGCATAAAAAATGAACACAATATGATTATAATTTTAATCGCAACAATTTTTGCAGTTATTTTAGGTTTAATTTTTAAAATAAGTGAATTTGAATGGTTATTTATTATAACAATATGTGGTCTAATTGCATCATGTGAAGTGATTAATTCAGCAATAGAAGCAACAGTTGATTTAATTACAACTGAAATTCATCCCTTAGCAAAGATTGCTAAAGATACAGCAAGTTCTGCTACATTATTATTATGTATTGTTGCACTTCTTGGTGCTATAATTATTTTTATTCCTAAAATAGGAGGGTTATTATGAAAGATAAATTATTAGAATTACATAAAAACAGCTATGTTCCAATTTCAAATTTTCCAGTATCAGCATGTGTAACTACAAAAGATGGATATGAGTTTTATGGTGTTAATGTTGAAGATGCTAGTACACGAGCTGGAACTTGTGCTGAAAGAGCAGCAATATTTAATGCTATAACTGCTGGTGTAAAAAAAGAAAATTTTTCTGAGATTCATGTCATGGTATCATCTGGTAAAATTGGAATGCCTTGCTTTGTTTGTCGACAATTAATTTCTGAATTATTTGATAAAAAAAGTAAAGTTTATTGTTACGATACTTATGGAAGAGTAGAAGTACATACAGTAGAAGAATTATGCCCATATCCTTTTGGAGAGGATGATTTAATATGAAATGTGGATTTGTAAGTTTAGTCGGAAGACCAAATGTTGGAAAAAGTTCACTTCTAAACAGTATTTTAGATATGAAACTTGCTATAACATCTAATGTAAGTGGAACAACAAGAAATATTATACAAGGAATTTATAATGATGATCTATCCCAAATAGTTTTTGTAGATACTCCAGGAATTCATAAGCCAAATAATAAATTAGGTAGTTTGATGAATAAAAAAGCTTATAATAATGTCGATGGTGTCGATGTTATATTATTTTTAATAGATGCATCAAAAGGATTTGGAAAAGGCGACCAATTTATTTTAGAAAAAATAAAAAATAGAGATATTCCTATTTTCTTATTACTTAATAAAATTGACTTAGTAAAAAATAAAGAAAATCTTCTCTTAGAAATAAATAAATTAAAAGATCTTTACAATTTTAGAGAAATAATACCAATATCTGCAAGAAAAAAAGATAATATTGATCTTTTAATTTCATGTATAAAAAAACAATTACCAGAAAGTGAAAAAATATATTCTGAAGAAGATTTAACTAATGTTTCAACAAGATTTATAATGGCAGAGTTTTTAAGAGAAAAAATATTAGAATTAACACATGAAGAAATTCCTCATACAGTAACATGCTATGTAGAAAATTTTGAAGAAGATGAAAAAGTTGTACATATACAAATATTAATTGTTATTGATAGAGAAAATATTAAAAAAATAATTATTGGTAAAAATGGCTCAATGCTAAAAGAAATTGGAACTCGAGCAAGAATTGATATGGAAAAATTTCTTGGCAAAAAAGTTTTTTTAGAAACTTATGTTAAAACATTAAAAAATTGGCGAGATCAAGAAAAATATTTCCTAGAGCTAGGATTAAAAGAAGAAGATGAATAAAAAATAAAAAAAATTACCACTATATAAATAGAGGTGATTTTATGAGCAAAGAAATATTATGGAATTTATTCATTAAAACAGGTGATATAAAATATTACAATTTATTAATGCAAATTAAGAAAGTGTGATTTAAATGAAGATAGAAAGTTTCGAAGGGATAATATTAAGTGAAACTAATTATAGTGAATCAAGTAAAATTTTAAATGTTTTAACTAAAGAACATGGACTTATTGGCATAATTTCAAAAGGGTGTCGAAATATAAAAAGTAAATTACGTGGTGTTAGTAGAAAATTAATTTATGGAAAATTAAATATCTATTATAAACCTTCAGGACTTTCTACATTAATAAGCATAGATATATTAAACACATTTTCTAATATTTTAACAGATTTAGAAAAAATCTCTTATGCTTCTTATCTTCTTGATTTAACACAACAAGTAACAAAACAAAATGAAGATGAAAAAATATTTGATTTATTAAAAGACACTTTAATTAAAATTGAAGAAAAATTATCTCCGATGATTTTAACTCATATTTATGAGTTGAAGCTTTTAGATTTCTTAGGAGTTAGTCCAAATATTGATTCTTGTAGTTACTGTGGAAGTGAAAAAGCTATTGTGACTATCTCTAGTGAAAGTGGTGGCTACATTTGTAAAAATTGCTATAAAAATGAGCCACTTGTAAGTGATAAAACTATTAAAATGATTAGAATGTTTTATTATGTAGATATAAAAAACATAACTAAACTAGAAGTTAGTAACAAAATAATATCCGAAATTAATCACTTTTTAACAGATTATTACGATAGATATACAGGACTTTATTTAAAAAGTAAGGAATTTCTTTATAAGATAAAACAAATATCATAATAAAATTAATAAAACTTTTCTTTTTTTCAAAAATAAGTTATAATAACTTTGGTGATTATATGGAATACATAGAATATATTATAATAATTTTTGTTTTAATAATTGTATTATTAGCAATTATCAAAGCAACAAAAAAAGATGCTTCTCTAGATTTTAATAAATTAGTTGAATATTTAGGTGGAAAAGAAAATATTATAAATACAGAAACAAATATGTCTCGTTTTAAAGTAACACTAAAAGATGTTTCAAAAGCTAATAAAGAGGGTATTCAGAAATTGGGTGCTAAAGGTATAGTTGAAATAGACAATCAATTAAAAATTATTTTAGGTTCAGAATCTAAACAATTAAAAAAATATATTGATGAAATAAAATGACAAAAAAAGTCATTTTTTTATTTTATTCGACATAATTCGACAAAGTATTGCTTTTTTTTATGATAAAGTATTAATAGGTGATGTATATGAATTATATAAATTATTTTGAATCTTTACTTATTAATAGTATCTGTTTAATATTTCCCTTTACACTTTATTTAGTATATGTAGCATATATTAAAGCATTTAATATTAAAGAAAATAAAAAGTTTTTTATTGGCGCAATCATTCTATCTTTAATACTTGTTTTAATTTTTAATAAAAATGATAATTATCATTTATTTACTCTTTTAAGTATACCTTTATTAATAAGCTATATTTCAAAAAAAGATAAATTATCATTACTAATATCTTTATTTATAATGTTTTATTATAATTTCTTTTTCAAAATTAATATAACAATTCTTTTATTAGAATATAGCATTTATTATGTGTTATATCATAATTTAAAAAAAACAAAATACTTCTATAAATCTTTTACTTTATTATTCTTAATTATTAAATTTATTTTTGCATGTTATGTAATTTTAAAAATACAAAAAACACTTGCTTTTACTTTAAATAGTTTTCTTTTCCTAACATTTCTAATGTCTATTATAATTAGTATAAGCTTATTAATATTACACCTTTTTACTAAAAGTAAAAAAATATTAGATATAAAAAATGTTTTAGAACAATTAGAAAAAGAACAAAAAATAAAAGCATCTATTTTTAAATTAAATCATGAATTGAAAAACCCTTTAGCTGTATGTAATGGTTACCTAGAGATGATGCCAGATGCTACTCCAACAAAAAAAGAAGCTTATTTAAATATTATTAAAGAAGAAATTAATAGAAGCTTAACGATTATTAATGACTTTTCAACATTAGGTAAAATAAAAAAATTAGATAAAGAGGAGTTGGATTTATCACTATTATTTGAAGATGTAAGAGATATCTTTACTCCTTTATATGAAGAGAAAAATGGCAAAATAACAATACCTACAATAGATGAATTGTATATTAATGGAGACTATAATAGATTAAAACAAGTCTTTGTTAATATTATAAAAAACTCCTTAGAATCACAAAATAAAAATACCATTAATGTAGATATCAAAATAAAAAAAGTAAAAGATAATTATAAAATTACAATAAGTGATAATGGTCAAGGAATGACAAAAAGTGAATTAGCTCATATTGAAGATATGTTTTATACTACAAAAGAAAATGGTTCAGGAATAGGAATTCCTTATATTAAAGAAATAATATCTCTTCACAAAGGGCAAATTAATTATAAATCTCAAAAAAACGTTGGAACAACAGTTACGATAAATTTACCAATTTAAAAAAAGTCCTAAGACTTTTAATAATAATAATTGTTACTATTTGAATAAGTTGGATAGGTTGGGTAAGTTGGGTATGATGGATATGTTGGATAAGGGTAAACTGGATAAACTGGTTGCATTGTTCCATTATTTAATTGATTGTTATTAGCTATACCAAAACCTAACGCTGTACCAGCAAGACCTCCTACAACAAATGGTGCCCAAAAGAACCTTTCATCATCTGCTTGAAACTCATTATTAAAATTACGATATTCCATTGGTTGATTATTCATACTTTGATAATTCATTGAGTAATTACTCATTCTTTGATAATCTATCGGATAATTAGTATACATATTAATCCTCCTTCATTATAATTTATGATAAAAAAAATATTTAGTTAAAATAATTATTAGTAATTGTAAATTTATATTAAAAATTAAAATAACTCTTCTAATAAAATAACTAAGAAAAAAGAATCTTATTTATCTAAATAGACAAGGTTCTTTTTCTTTTTGTAGAATAATATAAAAAAATATAGTAAAATAATCAGTAGAGGTGAGCTTATGAAAAGATTACAAAAAGTTATAGCTGAGTCGGGATTAACTTCAAGAAGAAAAGCTGAAGAATTAATATTACAAAAAAAAGTAAAAGTAAATGGTAATATCGTTACAGAATTAGGAACAAAGGTTTCTCAAAATGATCGTATTGAAGTAAATAATAAAATTCTTGAAAAAGAAAATAAAGAATATTTTTTATTAAATAAACCAAGGGGAGTAATAACATCAACAAAAGATGATAAATCAAGAAAAACTGTAATTGATTTAATTAATACAACTGCAAGAATTTATCCAGTAGGAAGATTAGATTATGATACAACAGGAGCATTATTATTAACTAATGATGGCGACTTTGCAAATATTTTGATGCATCCTACAAATGAAATAGATAAAGTTTATTTAGCAAAATTAGAAGGAATAATTAAAGGGGAGCAAATCAATAAATTAAAATCAGGTGTCCTACTTGATGATATTTTAGTAAAAGCAACTCGTGTAAAATTAAAAAAAGTTATTAAAGAATCAAACTCTTGCTTGGTTGAAATTACAATTCATGAAGGTAAAAATCATCAAGTAAAAAGAATGTTTGAGAGTGTTGGTTTTCATGTTGAAAAATTAACAAGAAAAAGAATCGGTATATTTGATTGTAAAAATCTAAAATCAGGAGAATATCGAAAATTAACACCTAAAGAAGTACAAATTGTATATAGTTATAAAAAATAAAAGAGGAAATATTTTTCCTCTTTTTAATTTTACCTTTAGGATGTGGCTTATCTTACGATAAGCCATCAAAAAACCAC
>CAJUTW010000025.1 GCA_910589335.1 uncultured Bacilli bacterium
AAGTATCAATAGTTTTAAAACTAGCACTCTTATCTATCTTCCAAGAACCAGCTTCCTTTTCATTATAGTTAGACTTCTCAGATAATATCTCTACACTCTTAACTGGTTGGAGTTCTGCAAATATTCTAGGTACTGTAATTAAACCAATTACCAATAAAACAAGAACACTAAAACTAACTAATTTATATCTTTTAAAAAAAATCTTTAAACTTTCAAATACTTTCATATAAATCCCTTTCTAAAATCATAAAGGTGGATACTTTATGATTAATATTTTCTATATTTTTCTACTATTTACTACATTAAATATACAATAAATTTAGTATTTAAGCAATTAAATAGAGTTGTTTTTATAGTAAATTAAAAATTTTTTTTAATATTTTCTTATAAATAAGTAGTCAATAAATAGTCAGATATACAAGTATATAAATAAAGGAACAAAAAAATACAATGATTTAATAGTAGTCAATATTTTAGTCAAAGAATTTAAAAATCGTTATTTTTCAATATGAATTAGTCCTTTCATCATAAAGTATCCACCTTTATGAATACCATTTTACTTTATTAAATTCTAAGCAACATCATCATAATAGTTATCTCTATATTTATAATCATAAGACTCTTCTCCAAGTAATACTTGAGCATCAGCTAAAACTTTGACTAAATCTTCCTTACCAGCAAGTTGTGGTCTTAACTCTTCAATTTCTCTATTTTGTGCTGCAATAAGTTTTTCTTGATCGCGATTCTTACTTTCTAAAAGTTGATTCCTATTTTCTAAATTATTTAATGTTTTTTCCATTCCTCTAATTTTATTAGTTAAAACATCTATTTTCTGTTCTTGTACTTTTACTTTATCAACAATACTTCTTCTTGTACTATTAATTCTTTCAAGTTTTTCTTGATATTTATTTATAATATTTCTTTGCTCTTTATTTTGCCTTATTAAATTAGCCATAGATTTAGCAACATCTTTCATTATATTATCTCTTCTAGAACTACTAATTTTTGAAAAGTCATGTTCTTCAAATGTATCACTAAAGTCATTTACTATTTTATCTGCTCTAAAAATTGAATCTTTAAAGATTTCATCATTAATATCTTTTTCAAATTCTGTTTCAATATCACTATAATCATTATCATTCATACTAAAATCTTCACCATCTTCGTTATCTAGTATCCTTGAAACTTCATCTTCTAAAGAATTATCTGTTTCATCAAATTTATCAGTATCTAAATTTAGTTTTTCTTTATTAGTACTTATTTCCTCTTCATCATCTTCAACTACTTCAGGTATTGTTTCTTCTATATCAATACTATCTTCTACTTCTTTCTCAACTTCAGTATTATCTTCTGCAATTTCTTCATCTGCACCTTTATCAGTTTCTACTTCTTCTTCATTATCTTCAACTTCATCATTTTGCTCTTGTTCATCTATTTCTTCATTTTCATCAGTATCAGAAAAATCTATCTGTTGTTCTTCTAAAATATCTTCAATTTCATCTTCTTCATCTGGATTAGTAGCTAATTCTTTTGCCTCTTTTTCATTTTCCACAACTTCTGTGGAAATATCTTCAGCAACTAAAGGATTTTTCTCTAGATTACTATCTATTTCTTTTTTATCTTTATTTTGAGAATCTTCTTCATTTTCGAAATCTTCATCACTTACAGTCTCTAAATTATCTTCTTCTTTCTCTTTTTCTTCCTCGTCATCTGAACCTATACTTGGAATAACAATATCATCAGTTCTTATAGCACCTTGTACATTTTCACTTTCTTCTTTTTTCTCATCTTGATTAACATTTATTTCTTCTTGTTTTTCATTTAAAGCATTTTCAACAACATCCGAAGGTATGGCTACTTCACCAATATTTATATCATTTTTATCACTGTTTGGAGTAATATCACTTTGTACCTCAGGTGGTAAAATTGAATATTCAGTAATCATTGAATCAACTGTATTTTTACTAAAATAAAGTTTTTCACGAGTCATTCCAATAAAACTAAAATATTCATTATTAACTAAATTATTTCCGTTTATATCACATACAGTAGCTTCTGAAAATTGATCATTAAATAAATAACGTCCTTCAGTACCCATTTTCTCATTTAGTTTACTTTTAATAGTAGCTGGTGTTGAAACTAATTGTGTTGCAAAAGCAGGGTCACTTCTCATTTCATTAGCAGCAATAACACTTTGAGAAACAGGTTGAGACTTTTCAACTAGAATAATATCATTATTAATAGGTTTAATAGATTTATTATCAAATGAAATAACTTCTTCTCCAGCCTCATTAACAACACCAATATTACTAGCTTTAACCATTGGATCAATTGCTTCTACCAACAATTTACTAGCAATTCTATTACCATTACTAAACTTTTTCTCATCAGTCTCATCTAAAAAATAATATTGTCTGCCATCATTAGTTACACCATAAAAACAAACAATATCATTACGATCTTTATATTTTACAATACCCTTTTGTATCTTCATAAAAACACCACCCAATTGTCCCTCTATTCTAATCTATTTAATAATATAACATAAATATCAAGACAAAACAATAGCTTTTAAAACAAAAATATTTAAAAATTGCAAACTTTAAATTAATGAGTTAAAATAAAACTGGAGGTTTTATGAATAAACAAAATAAATTAATTTTAGGACGTTCAATTTTTCTACTTTTTATAATTATATCTTTAGGTTTAATTATAATAAATGAAAAAAAAGACCAAATTTTTATCCCTAAAGTTAAAGAAAAAATTAACATCTATTTAAAAGAAAATTATAATGAGAATTTTAATATTGATAATATAGAATATAAAAACTCTAAATTTATCGCTAAAATATCTTCTAATATAAATAAAAATCATTACTTTTATGTTACATATTCTAAAAGAAAAATAAAAAACACATATAAAGAAGACTATTTAAAAGGAAAAAAAATACTAAATCATATAGAAAAAAATTTAGAACAAGAAATAAATAAACTTGTTAATAAACCATGTTCAATTAGTATTAATACAACTTTAGATAACTATACAGATACTGTAAAAGAAAAAATTATTAATGAAGATAATCTTATAAATTTAAAAATATATAGTATAAATAAAGAACTGTTAATAGAAAATTGGAATTCTTCTGAAATAACAAATTATATAAATAATTTTATAAAGGAAATATCTTCTCATAATATAACCCCCAAATATTATAAATTTATAATCACTAATAAAAATGATATTACAGAGTCTTTTGAAATATCTAATATAACTAAAGATTTTCTTAGTAATCCCTACAATAATCATATTATTAATGATATACTAAATAATAACAATTCAAATATTATAAAAGAAAATAATATTAAATATAAATATTTAAATTAAGGAGACAAATTATGAATGATTGTTTATTTTGTAAAATTATAAAAAAAGAGTTACCATCTAAAACTATATATGAAGATCAATTAATACAAGTAATTATGAATATTAATCCATTAACTAATGGACATCTATTAGTATTACCAAAAAAACATTTTACTAATATTTTAGATATTGATGAAGAATTTATAAATCATAGTTTTAAAATTATAAAAAAAGAACTATATCCTATCTTAAAAGAAAAATTAAATTGTAAAGGCTTAACAATAATCGAAAATAATGAACTAGGACAAGAAATTAGACACTTTCATATTCATCTAATTCCTCGTTACGAAAATGATGAATATAAGGAAGTTTCTAGTAAAGATATTAAAAATTTAGATGAAATATTTTCTAAAATAACCAAGTAAATATAATATCAATTAAATGAATAGCAAGTAATATTATTGTCAATATTCTTGGTATTTTTTTTATGTAAATATCTAATAAAGGTTTAAGTTCCCATACAAATAATAAAGATAAAAAACTCCATAATAAACTCATTTCTAATGAAATATAAGGTCCAATATTAAATTTTTTACTTTTATAACTCCAAAATGTTTTATTAAAAACTGCTTCTATTAATAAACCTCCTAACTCTTCAACAATAGTTATTGTCGTAAAAAGAATTAAAAAGGATATAATAATTTTAGAAGGATTATTAAACTTTCTAGACTTAAAAATTTTATTTGTTACAAAACTCGATAAAGTTATACCAAATCCATATACAGGAATCCATGGTCCATATAAAATTCCATTATTCATTCCAGGATTAAAAAAAGTTTTCATAGTTGTTTCCAAAATATAACCTAAAATACACCCTATAAAATACATATTAAAGTAATACATATAAATCACCAATATTAGTATTAACCAAAAGAAAAAGAGGTATACCCTCTTAATAAAATAATGCTCCTCCAATTATTATAGCAAGTAATATATATAATATAATAATAACTAAAAAACCATTTCCATTTCCTTTATGACTTTCACAACAAGTTGTAACATTTTCTTTAGGACAAGACATTAATTACACCTCCTTAAATCCAAGCACCAAGAATAATGATTAAAAGTATAAATAATACAAGTATTATAGCTGAAGCTGATCCACAAGATGATCCGCAAGATGATCCACAATTAGTCATGCTCATTCCTCCTTTTTATTTGCTTTCATCATATTCTATGGCAAATTAGAAATTTTGTGCTTATATATATCATATTTATTGCACTAAAATTTTTTTTTTGTTATTATTAAAGTGAACGGGAGGAATAAAATGAAAAAAAATAAGATAATAAAATATTTAAGTTTAATTCTTACAATTACATTAATTACAACAGGATGTGGAAAAGAAATTGAAATTAAAAATGGTTCAAAAGTAGCAGTAGAAATGGATGAATTTAAATTTACAGCAACAGAATATTATAATGAAATAAAAAAAGAAAATATTACTAAATTAATAGATATGATTGATAAAGATCTATTAAACAAAAAATATAAAAGTGATAAAGAAGAAAATGAAGCTGTAAATAAACAAATTGAGCAAATAAAATCTAGTTATGGAAGTGATGCTAATACTTATAAAAATATAATGCAACAATATTTTGGAGTAGATAACGAAAAAGATTTAGAAGAAAAATTAAGATTAGAATATAAAAGAACAGAAGCTGTTAAAGACTATATTAAAAATAATATCAAAGACAAAGAGATTGAAGAATATTATGAACAAAGCGTTTACAAAGACATGAAAGCAAGTCATATTTTAATAACAGTAGATGTAAAAGAAGATGCAACAGAAGAAGAAAAATCTAAAGCTGAAGCTAAAGCTAAAGAAAAAGCTGAGAAAATTATTAAAGAATTAGATGAAGGTAAAAAGTTTGCAGATCTTGCAAAAAAGAATTCAAAAGATGAAGCAAATGCATCAAATGGTGGAGATTTAGGATATTTTAGTTATGATGAAATGGTTGAAGAATTCTCTAAAGCAACAAAAGATTTAAATGTAAATGAATACACTAAAGAACCAGTAAAAACTGAATTTGGATATCATATTATATTAAAAACAGGTGAAAAAGATAAACCTAAATTAAAATCAATAAAAAAAGAAATTAAGGAAAAAATTCAAGAACAAAAACTTAGTAATGATCCAGGAATTTATTATGAATCACTTTTAGAATTTAGAAAAGAAAATAAAATTAAATGGAATGATGATACATTAAAAAAAGCTTATGAAGAATATATGGAAAACCTTATAACTAATGCTAGAAATTCAAGTAATATGCAATAAAGAGTTCAAAATTATGAACTCTTTTTATTTTTATAAAAAATTAATTCTTTATTTTTATAAATAATTTTATAATTATCATTATATTTTAAATATGTATTTATAGGATAATTTTTATTAACCAGAAAATAATCAAAATTATATTTATTAATTAACTTAATATAATCAGTTTGTAAAAGTGAAATATTTAAATAATCTTTATAATTATATTTGCTATATAAATCTGCCCTGCCATCTATAAAAACTTTTATATCATTATAAATTAAATCTCCTCCATAATCATACATATTAAATAATCTTTCTGGATTTTCTTTTTTTATAATATCAACTATATCTTTGTTTAAATAAGCTTGAAATTTAACATTAAACATACCTTTAAAATTTAATACAAAAAATAAACTTAAACATATAATAATGATAAATATAGAACTTATTGTTCCCTTATCTATTTTTCTCTTTTCTATATAGCTAAAAATAATAAAATTAATAATAATAAATGAATACATCCAAAATCTAATACTTTTAAGACCTAAATACGCTGCAACACCTAATAAAATTAAATCCATAAATTTAATTTTTTTCTTACTAAATAACATAATAAATATATTAATTATTAAAAATATATAAAAAATATAATGATACCCTTCATTCAAAGATGTAATTCTCCACTCTGAAATATTAGAAATCATAGTTTTATCAAGCATATTAGTATATGGATAAATAAACATTTTAAATCCATGAATATTTATACATACTGCTACCATACATAAAATCATTACCAAAAAATATTTTAAATATTGCTTTTTACTTAACCTTTCAGCAACAACTTTACTACTTTCAAACTTAAAACTACCAGCTATTATAAAAATTAAACAAAATATATAACTTAAGTTACTACTTCCTCCATGAAAATTTGCCCACAAAATAGATAATACTGGTAAAATATAAATTTTTTTTGAGTTTTCATTATTTAAAGTATCATATAAACAATAAACTGTTAATGCTAAAAAAGAAAAACTTAATAAATGAGGTCTAGCTTGTATAAATACTATAATTATTAAAAAAAACATTAAATACCACAAAAATGTAAAAGGTATATTTTTAAAATAATTTTTCTTATTAGAAAATATAAGAATAAATAATAAAGTTAATATACTAAAAAAGCTATAAATATAAATATGAAAATTCCCAAAAATTAATTTTAAAAAGTATAAAAACACTTCAAATAACCATTCATGACTCATCCAATATTTATTAAATAAAAACCAAGAAAAAACGTCTTTTTTAAGAATACCATTTTTAAACATATATTCCCCTGCTCTAATATGCCACAAATAATCAGAATCAATTTTAAGTAACAATGTTAAAGATAAACTTATTAAAATAGTTAAAATTATAAATCCAAAGAAAATAAATTTCTTTTTATTCTTCTTCATACTGTAACCCCTTTTGAAATAATTTCTCTCTTATTTTATTCTTTAACTCACTTCCACTATATTTTCTACTAAGTCTTTTAAATAATTTATCATATTCTTTCTTTGCTATAAATTCATCATTTTCAAATGAATAATTCATAATAATTTTGTTTATCAAAGAAATATCATATCCTAATAGCTTTAAATCATTAAATATTTTTTGTTTTAAAACAACTCCACCTCTAGATCGATTGTTTTTTATACACCTATTAATAATTTTATTTATTTTAATACTTTGACATTCATTATCAAAAACAACTATTTCTTCTTTTATAATATTAATATCTATTTTTTTTTCTAATAATTCTCTTTCTATTTTATAAGGACCTTTATTTGTAGTAATCATTTGATTATTTATATAACTCTTCGCAAAACATCTATCATTCAAATATCCCTGATTAATTAATTTTACTATCGCTTTTTCTATTAATTCTTCAGGATATTCTTTCTTTTTTAAAACTTCCTCTAAATCATAAATACTTTTAAAACGAGCTTTAATATTATTTAACGCAACATAATAAACATCACACTCTAAATTATAATTGTATATTTCATCTAAATCTTTTTCTAAAATTTCCTTTTTTAAAAGTAAATTATATTTTAAAATAACATCTTCATACAAAGCTAAAGATTTACCATCATCTAACTCTACTTTATAAATTCCTCTTGCACCTTTTTTATATTTAACTATCTTCAAATAATCACCACCTAGTTAAAGTATATCAAAATCATTAATTAATACAAGTACCAAAAAAACAAAAAAAATACACTATTTTAATAGTGTAATAAAAAGAAATTAATTATCTTTTTTTCTGACCTCTAATAAGCCTTCTGAAAGCTCTTCAAGGGCCCTCCCAATATTCTTTTTACTCTTGTACTCGGATTCAGGCATTTGTAAATATCCTTCTTTTGAAATTTGTTTACTTCTTCTAGCTGCAATATGAACAAGCTCATATTTTGAATCAACTATATTAAGTAACTTATCTATAGATGGATAAATCATCAATATCACACTCCCTATTATAAGAATATCTAAATCATTGTAAAACATCAAGTAAAGTGACAAAATTAGACATTAAAATTGACAAATTATTTTACAAAAAAACCAGACGTAAGTCTGGCTTTAGATAAGTTTATCTAAATTGACAACAAGAACCACATTGAACATTACTTACAGTATTTTCTTCACTACAAGTATATTGTGGTCTATAAGTATGTTTATAAACATGATGATTAATAATTCTTGTATGAATTGGACAAACATGTCCTTGCCCTTTTTTGCTAGACTAAATTTCTATTATTCCATTTACTATGTCAATAATTTCTTCTAATTCATATTCAGATATTTTTTCAACAAATGATAGTTTTCTTGCTTTAAAGTCTATGCTTCTAACATGTTCACATAAAACTGAACCTTTTACTTTTTTAGTATTGATAAGTTCATAATGGGTAAAGAATTTTTTTGTATTTGTAGTTATAGGACATATTACTGCTAGTCCAGTATATTTGTTATAATTATCTTTACTAATAACTACTGCGGGTCTTAATCCTGTTTGTTCATGACCAATAGTTGGTGCAAAATCCATATAACAAATATCTCCTTGTTTTGGAATATACATTAATTAAATTTTTCTTTTCCTAAATCTTCTCCCCAATCAAAAGCTTCAATACTTCCCTTTTCTTCATCAGGTAATTTATTAAATTCTTCAAATCTTTCTTCTAAAGTTTTATGTTTTTTAGTTTGTTTTGATATTATAATTTTATCATGTTCTTGTATTAAATCTACTTTATCATTTGTCTTTAAATTAAGTGATTTTAAAATACTACTTGGAATTCTAATTCCATCGGAATTACCCCACTTTTGAAGTCTTGCTTCCACAATATCATCTCCATCCATTTATAGTATATACAAAGTTTATACATTTGTCAATTATATTTTACTATTATTATAACCAATTTAACCAAAACTCACTTTTATATTTATAGTTTTATCTTCATATATTTCAATTTTATCAATTAAATTTATTATCAATTCTCTGCTTGGTTCTTTCATAGACAAAAACTTATTAATATATTCCACTACCATTTTATTTTTAGATTCTTCATTAATGTTATCATTAATACTATTATTTAACTCGCTATATTTTTTTTGTTTTATATTTAGTTCATTTTCAAATTTTAATTTTACTCTTTTAAATTGTTCTTCTGTTATTTTTTTATTTAATTTATCAATATAAATAATATCTAAATTATCATTTATTTGTCTAATATCATTAGTTAGTATTTCTAATTCTTTTTTATTGGTCAATTTATTATCATCCTTTAAATTATTTAAAGTACTATTTTTTATTTTATCTTTATTAATGTAGTTTAAGCACATTTCACTTAAAGATTTAACAATTACCTTTTCTAACTCATCATAATTATTAGAATGAGTAGTACATAACTTTTGCTTCATATAAGTCCTATAATAATTACAAATTGTATAACATCTATTATCTTTTTTTCTCCTAGATTGTATTGAAATTCTATGTCCACAATCACCACAGTATAATAATCCGTCTAATAAATGGATCTCTTTTTTTTCATTTCTTCCCTTATTTTTAGGTATTATTTTTTGAACTTCATAAAATATTTTTTTATCAATGATTGGCTCATGAGTATTTTCAACAATTATATAATTGTTAGGATTATTCTTAATCACTTTTTTAACTTTATAATTTACTTTGCTTCGCCTATTTTGTACCATATCACCGATATACATCCTATTTGTTAAAATGTCTCTTATAGTTTTAGAATGCCACTCTCCATATTTTAAATTGTAATTACTTTTCCATTCAAAGTTATAATACTGTGCTGGAGTTTTTACTCCATCATTTGTAAGTTGTTTGGCTATTTTAAAGAATGATAAACCTTCTAAACACATATCAAATATTCTTTTAACAACAATTGCTTGTTCTGGATTTATTACTAAATGATTTTTATTATCTTTATCTTGATCATATCCAAACGGAGTTCTACCTCCTACCCATTTTCCTTCTTTCATTTTTGCTTTTAAACTAGATTTTATTTTTTTAGATATATCTTTAGCATACATATCATTCATTATTGATTTAAATGGTGCTATATCATTATTAGAACTATCTAAAAAGGTATCTATATTATCAGTAACAGCTATATATCTAACATTATGTTCTGGAAAATACTTTTCTATTAAATTTCCTGTACCAATATAGTCTCTACCAAGTCTTGACATATCTTTTGTAATAACCATATTTATTTTACCTGATTCAATATCATTTAATAATCTATTGAAATCTGGTCTATCAAAATTAGTCCCTGAATACCCATCATCAATATAAGTATCATAAACTCTTAAATTATTTTCTTTTACATATTGAAGTAATAAACTTTTTTGATTTGTAATACTTTCGCTTTCATATGTTTTATCATCATCTTCTCTAGATAATCTTATATAAAGTCCAGCAGTATATATCTTATTTAACCTCTCTAACAATTCTTACCTCCTTCTAGAGAAAATCGCGTACATGATGATGGTATCTCACTTTTTTTATTTTTACAAATCATTTGAATATATTTTTTAAGCTCTTTATTTAAAGCCTTTATAAAAATATCATTTATATCATTATTTTCATTATAAATATAATTAATTTTGTACTTATCCATTATTAAGCACCTCACTTAAACTTATGGATAAATCACTAGTTTTAGTAATACTAAATTGCATAATATTTAAATTACATATATATTTAGTATTACTTATAAGCACTCATTCTCTTTCTAATTATCATAAACATCAACTCCTTTTTGCATGATGCATGATACCTCCACTAAGAATTTGAGTCAAGTCATAAAGTATAGAACGTTATATCTATCATCCTAAAAATATTCATAATTTAATAAATTATAAAACAGCAGGATAAGAAGCTTGTGTATGAATATGTGATTTTCTTTATAAAATAAGGAAACCACTATGCACAATTCTTATTTTGCACTTGCAAAATTCATCCTACTATGCAGGGTGATATTTAGGATAAACTTAATAATAGCTATAGTTTTAAGCACAAAAAATCATCCTATTATCTAATCTTTACTAGATTTTATAGGATGATTAAATTTTTAATTATTTTCTTCTATTTCAAAATTTAATAGTTCTTCACAAGCTTTTTCATATAAATCTTGTTCATGTTTTATTGTATCAATTAAAAATGCTTTATCATTTTCATATTCTTTTAAACCTCTCATATAATATGGCTTATCCTCATCTAATACAATAAATGGAATAATATTATTTCTTAAGCATTCTTTAAACATAATAATTCTACCAACTCTTCCATTACCATCTCCAAAAGGATGAATTTTCTCAAATTTATAATGAAAATCAATAATATCCTCTAAAGTAATATTTGTTTTTGCATTATATTCAAAAAGTAACTCATCAATTTCTTTTTCTACATCTTCGGGAGATGTGGTATTAATAACATTAACAAGCCCTATCATATTTGGAACGATTTTAAACCCACCAACATTATATCTAGGATTTTCTTCATCACTAGTATTTCTTTTTAATATCTTATTCATTTCGATAATCATTTTTTTTGATAACTCATTATCAATATTATCTAACATATAATCGAATAATTTAAAATGATTTCTAGATTCAGTTAAATCATCTAATTTTATTAAATCATCACTTTTAGTGATAAAAGATGATGTATCAAATATTGCCTCAGTTTGTTCACTAGTTAATCTACTTCCTTCAATTTTATTTGAATTATAAGAAAAATTAACTTGTGAATAATGATATATATTTCCTTTAAACTTAGATTCCTTTTGACTAACTAATTCGTTTTTTATTTTATTTATATCCATAAATTCATCTCTCTTTCAAACTTAGTTAATAATGTGTTCTTAACTCGTATACTATTACCTTTTCTTTTTTAGTACCTACTTCTTTATCAAACAATGCAAATTCCACAATAACATCTTGAAGATTATTGTTCATAATATATTGATAAATAAAATCAAAATGTGGAACCCTATTTAATCTTTTATCAAATATATCAGTTTTTAAATTAAATGTTGGATTTTTCAGTGCATCTCTTACTGATGCTGTTGGATCAATTGATAATATTGCATATACTTCTTCGTTTAATAAAAATTCTATTTCCCCAACTAATAACTGATTATCAACATAATTTGCAGAACTGACATTAATTGTAAATAGATTATAACCTTTAATTTCTTCTAAGACTTTATCATAATCAACTTTTAATTTAAAAGTTCCACCTGCTCTAGATTTATCTCTTATTGCATAATAATTTGCAGGATATTTTTCTATAAATTCTTTCACTTTTATTTCTTCATTTTCTCTAAATAATTGCTCTGGAAATTTATTTAAACCTAATTCATTTATTTTATTAATACTTTCCAATTTGCTTTTGATAATCACATACATTCTCCTTTGCAAATCAATACTTCTACATCAATTATAACACACAAAAAGACACTTCTTTAAAAATGCCTTTAAATTTGTACTTATTTTCTGTCAAAATATTCAAGTCTATCATAAATTATCACACTTGTGGAACTTCATGTACAAAAGTTCTATGAACACATTTTTCTTGAACTCCTTCATTTACTGGAGCTCCTCCCATTGGAGCATTATTGTTATAATTCATCATATTAACATCAACATTCATATCATTGTTAATATAATTATTGTCTCCATTAACATTATTCTCCATATTCATATTTTGAAATAATTCATTACTAAACATTCTAATACCTCCTAAAGTATAATATGTAAATAACATAGAACTTCCACATAAAAAGCCCAAAAAAAAGACAATAAATGTCTTATAGATTAAAAAAAGATTTGTTAGAAATACTAGATTCTTTGTCATTTAACATAACAGAAAGAGAATCAACTTTTTGTTTTAACAATACTAAAGCCACATTATCAAACGATATCTCTAACTCTAAAAATTTATTATAAATATCTTCATTTGATAAATCAACTTTTAAAGATTTAATTTTTTGATAACAATTATCTAAACTAACTGAATTATCAAAAACAATATAATCATAATTATTATTTTTTACTGACCAAGATATTAATTGATAAGATGAAATACCATCTTTTATCTCACTCTGTTTTATAACAACATTATCATTATAAACTACCCCTGTTGAATTTATAAAAGCATCTCCTGAATTAATTTGAGTATTAAATTCAAGATTACCTTCTTGATCAAAAGAATAATTTATTTGTTTTTCTCCTAAATAACCATTCATTAAACAATTTCCATTTTTATTTAATAATTCACTTAAAGTATTAATATCTTTTTGTCTTTCTGTACCAATAAAACTATTTCTAACTTCGCTTATTTCCATTTTTTTCTCCTTAAAAAGGTAATTTCATATTACCATTAGTAACTTGTTTCATCATTTTCTTCATTTGTTCAAACTGTTGCAATAATTTATTAACTTCTTGTACAGATCTTCCAGAACCATTAGCTATTCTTGTTTTTCTACTAGCTTTTATAATATCTGGATTTCTTCTTTCTTTAGGAGTCATAGATAAAACAATAGCTTCTACATGAGCCATTTGCTTAGGATCAATTTTTATACTAGTCAATCCCATTTTTTTAGCTCCAGGAAGCATTTTTAAAAGATTCTCTAATGGTCCAAGTTTTTTTATTTGTTTCATTGTAGATAAAAAGTCTTCTAAATCAAATTTTCCTTGTTGCATTCTCTTTGCTGTTTTTTCGGCTTCTTTTTCATCAATAGCTTCTGTTGCTTTTTCAACAAGAGAAACAATATCTCCCATTCCAAGTATTCTACCAGCCATTCTTTCTGGATCAAATGAATCAAGTCCATCAAGTTTTTCGCTAGTTCCTATAAATTTTATAGGAACATTTGTTAAATGTCTAACTGATAAAGCAACTCCACCTCTAGTATCACCATCTAATTTTGTTAAAACAACACCAGTCAAAGGTAATTTATCATTAAAACCTGTAATTACATTAATTGCATCTTGCCCCATCATTGAATCTATAACTAATAATATTTCTTGTGGATTAATTTTATTCTTAATATTATCAAGTTCATCCATTAGTTCATCATCAATATGAAGTCTACCTGCAGTATCTATTAATACATAATCAAAACCGTTTTCCTTTGCATAACTAAGAGCATTTAAAGAAATTTCAACTGGATCTTTCTTGCCTTCTTCATAAACTTCCATATTTAACTGCTTACCTAATTGCTTCAACTGATCAATAGCAGCAGGTCTATATACATCACAAGCAACAAGTAATGGCTTCTTACTGTGCTTTTTTCTTAAAAAATTAGCAATTTTAGCAATTGTAGTAGTTTTTCCAGATCCTTGCAAACCAACAAGCATTAATGTAGCTGGATTTCCATTTAAATTAAGGCTTTTACTCTCTCCACCCAATAACTCTGTCAATTCATCTTTAACTATTTTTACAAATAAGTCACCTGGATTAATACTTGATGCTACTTCTTCTCCAAGAGCTTTTTCTTTAACAGTATTTGTAAATTCTTTTACAACTTTATAATTAACATCAGCTTCTAATAAAGCAAGTCTAATTTCACGCATCATTTCTGAAATATTATCTTCAGTAATTTTCCCATAACCTTTTATTTTATGTAATGCGTTTTGTAATCTATCTCCTAAGCTTTCAAACATAATATCACCTAGCTTCTATTATAACAAAGAACTCTTTATATACAAAGAAAAATAGTTAAAAATTCATTTAACTATCTTTAACTAAAATCTGGTCCAAAATCAGAGTCATCATCATCATCCTCATCAATTAACTCTATTAATGGCTCAGAAGAAGGTATATCAACTGCTACATTACTAGAAATAATAGGAGTCATACCATTATCATTTATTGCAACATCAGCTATCTCTGGTATCGAAGGAGCTACTTCCATAACAGGATGTAATTCTTTAGAACCATTTTCCTTAAGATCATTATTTATAAAAGAATCCTTCTTATCAATTATAAATGAATCATCAAATTTTTCATTTTCTACATTATCTGTATTAAATAAATTATTTCCATTACTTACATTATTTTCAGAAATATTTCCATCACCTGGAGAATTAACAGGTATAATTGTAGGTTGAGTTATAACTTGTTCTTCTACTTTTTCAACCTTTGGTATTGATGCTGTATTTGAAAGATTTAGATTATTACTATTATTATTTAAAGTATTAGCATTTAGTTGATTATTATTAGAGCTAACATTTAAGTTATTACTTGAACCACTCCAAATTTTAACTACATCACAATTACTACTAAGTGGAGATGGATTTGGCATTTCCATTTTAACTATAAGTGGTATTTTAAATCCTAATCCAAAACCTAAACAAGTTCCAGATTGTAAAGATTTTTGTTTTTCTACTATCTCATCAGTAATATTAGGAACCATTTTTCTAATATATTCTACATCAACAGGATGATTTATTTTAAATATTAAAAAATTAGTACATTGAGAAATAACAGTATCAGAAATCTCAACAGGTCTTTGCGATATAAGTCCAAGAATTACTCCATACTTACGTCCTTCTTTAGCAATTCTTTCAAAAATATTATATCCAAATAAAAATCTATCAGTATCGCTTTGAATATATCTATGAGCTTCTTCTAAAACTATATGGAAAGGAATACTACCTCGACTCTTTAAAGCTTTAGAAAATTCAAAAATTAATCTAGAATAAATTTTAGTAAGTACTTTAGCAAAATCATCATCAATATCATTTAAATTAATATTAACAATTTGATATTTTTTACCATTATTAATTAATAATGAAGATAAATAAGATTCTAATGAAATATATTCTTTAACATCAAAATACTTAGCATTATCACCAACTATTAAAGCATGAAGTCTAACTCTTATAGTAACAGAATCACCATAAGTTTGTTCATTTCTAAGCCATCCTTCACTAATTAAAGTGAAATTAAGAGCTTTTTCTAAAGTTTGTAAATCATAATAAACTCCTGTACTTGGTTCAAATTTATCATATTCTTCTTTAATAAATGAATTAACATATTCTGTTAATAAAACACTTTCTGTAAAGTTACCCGAATTATCAATTAAGAAACATTCTCTAAATTTACGAACATATCCAACTCCTTGAACTGGAGCTTCTAAATTAAACTCATTAGTAGAACAACTTGCTAAAATAGAAAATATTTCATTTCTTTTATTAGGAGCAGTCTCATTTGTATATAAAATAGTCATTATAGCTTTAGCAATTAAATGGTTTTTATAAGCATTTGAATCCACATCATTTTGACTGAAAACTAATGCAAGTTTTAGCATTCTCTCAATAATTGGTAATTGAGAATGAGAAGTACATTGTAATAATAAAGCTAAATCATCTTTATTAAGTAAATAAATAGGTAAACGTAATTTTTCGCCTATTCCTTCTACTTCATTAGTACTAATAAAACGATAATTATAATTACTATTTATCTGATTCAAGTTACTAAAAGCATTATAATATTCGCCAGAAGAATCAAAAATCAATATATTTGCCTTATAAGGATTTAATCTTTGATCTTGAAACATATTTTGAAATAATCTTGATACTCCACAAGATTTACCTGATCCTGTATTACCAAAAATAGCAAAATGATTACTAAAAAAATTATTAACATTTAAATATACGGGAAAGCCATCATAAAAAGGACTAGCACCTAATTTCATAAAGCCTAAAGTATCTGTACCTGTAATTAAAGGGATTTCCGATTTATCAATTACTCTAATCTTAGCATCTAAAGAAGGCTTTCTAATAGTTCCCCCAATAAGTTTATCTCCAACTATTTCTCCTAAAAATCTAGCTTTAACAATTTCTCCATCTAAATCATCTACTTCCCCTAAAACTTTTTTATTTTGATCCTCAAAAACTAAATGTAAATTCATTAAATTCATTGTCACTTCATTATCTTTATTTAATTTTATATGAGCAGATTGATCACTTATATAAACAATTTTATCAAACATTATTATCCCCTCTTTACATATCTTCCTATTCTAAAATAATTATACTAACTATTCATTTCTTTTTCAAGTTAAAAAATTATTTACAAAAACAAATAATTTTAATATAATATTAAAAATTTTAAAGGAGAAATCTATGAAAACTATTGATTTAGAAAAATTAAATGAAAATGATTTAAAAAAATTATTAGCAGAATACCAAGTAACTATACAAAGAATAAATGAAATACTTAATAAAAAATAACCTAAAACTTTAAGTAGATTAGAAAATTATCTAACAAATACAGATATATTTAGTATCGAATTTCTCTATCGAAGTCTAAATATTATTCCAGGTAATAATAAAAATGGCTTTTTAACAACCGAAACATTATTCTTTTTAGATAGAAAAGGTCAAGAATTAGCCTTTCAAATAGTAAAGAATTAGCCAGTATAATTTTAAATAGAGATATTTCAAATCCTCTTTTCACAGATACTGATTTTATTAGGATTATTAATAAAGCCAAAAAACTAATCATATTAGACGAAGTTTTTAGTGATGAAGATAATCAAAGAAATTATAAAGGAGCTTATACAACTTATAAATATATAAAAAATCATTTAGAAAATGTTTTAACAGAAGAAAACTCTAATTCTGACTCAGAAATAGTTTATAAAGATTATTCAAAAAAAATAGTTTTGATTAAAGAAAACATTTATACTATCGCAAATGAATTATTTAAGTTAAAAAGAGAAACTAAAAATGGCAGACTTGCTGTACATGATCAATCATTAGAAAGTCTAACTTTAGTAAAAGGCAGAAAATGTTTTACATATAATCAAAAATTACTGATAAACTGTCTTGCTTTTGGAACAACTTTAGAAAAACTAGAAGATGGAAATTATGAGGATGCCAAACAATTAATTTATTCTGCACATAAATAAAAAGTATTACAAACTAAGTAATACTTTTTATATTAATTCTTCTATTTCTCCTTTTATATTTTCATCTTTAATCTTTTCTATAATTTTAAGCAACTGATTTTTCTTTTTAAACAAACCCATCTTATTTTCATATTCTTTTAATTTATCAGTAACAATATGTAATTGTTTAAAAATAGCATTTCTACTAACTTTATAAGACTCTGCCATTTCTGATAAACTTAAATTATTAAAATAATAGTCTTCAAAATACATTTTTTGTTTACTAGTTAGTAAACAATTATATAAATCATATAAATTATTAAAATATACAAAATCTTCCATCTATAACACTCCAAAATAATTTAATAAACTATTTATAATTAATATAATTGCAAAAACTAAAGATATCCATATAAAGTTATTTTTATGATAAATTTTATGACTTATATAAGACATTAATAATAAAGTAAGACCAAAAAACATTTGCATTAAAAATAGATATTTATTATTAAATAAATAAATTATAAATAATACTCCCGAAATAATAGCTAAAAAAATTTGAAAATAGACAAGGTATACTAAAAGCTTATTTTTTTTATTAACTTCTTTTTTCATCTACATCATATCCTTAAATAATCCATATATATACTTTTCTATATCAAATACAGCTAAATCATCTTTTGTCTCTCCTAGTCCTATATATTTAACTGGTATTCCTATACTTTCTTTAATTGCTAGAACTATACCACCTTTAGCTGTACCATCTAACTTTGTTAACACAAGACCTGTTATGTTAGTAATTTCTTTAAAAGCCTTCGCTTGACTAATACCATTTTGTCCTGTTGTAGCATCAATAACTAATAAAGTTTCACTTGCTCCCCCGTCAACTAATCCATCGATAACTTTATTCATCTTCTCAAGTTCCTTCATTAAATTGACTTTATTTTGAAGTCTCCCTGCAGTATCAATAAAAACAATGTCATACTCCTCATCAATTGCTTTTGTTACCCCATCATAAACTACACTTGCAGGATCACTTTCTTCTTTACCAAAGAAACCAACCCCAATTTTTTCACTCCACTCACGAAGTTGATTTACAGCTCCTGCTCTAAATGTATCAGCTCCAACAAGTAACACTTTTTTCCCTTCATCTTTCATTTTATTCGCTAATTTTCCAATAGTTGTAGTTTTTCCTACTCCATTAACTCCTATAAATAAAACAATTGTTGGTCCATTTTCTCTAAAAATTATCTTATTACTTATAACTTCATCATCTACATAAATTATAAATAACTCATCTACAATAATTTCTTTTAAATCTAAAGGAGAAGTAATATCTTCTTTTTTTACTCTATCCCTTAACTTATCAATAAACTCCATTACTGTATTAACACCGATATCCGCCATTATTAAGATTTCTTCTAATTCATCAAAATAATCATCAGTTATTTTTTTATACTTATTAGTAAGATTAGCAAGTTTTGATACAAATCCCTCTCTTGATTTAGAAAGTCCTTTTTCGTATACTTTTAAAGAATTATTTTTACTATCTTCAACTACTTTTTTATCTTCAGATTTCATTTCTTTTGTTTCAATATTTTCTTCACTTTGAAACATTTTTTTTATTTTATTAAAAATCCCCATCTATATCACCTATAAACATTATATCATGCTTATAACTAAAACGATAATTTTTATTGACTAATTTATATCCTAACTTTATAATAGCTAAAAAAAGGAGAAAATTATGAATTTTGATATTAAAGATATAAAAGAATATGAAGAAATCATAGGGTTAGATTATAAATTATGGACTCACTTACATAAAATAAATTTTATCAATTGGCTAAAAGCTAAGAATTATATAAGTAAATTAGATACATTTATGAATATCTACTATGATGAAAATTACAATTATAACCAAACATTACAAGAATATTTAGATTTAGGGTTTGAAATTATCTATTCAAAAGGAGACAAAGAAAATCCTATAAGAAGTGATAAAGAAAGAGTTATTGAAAATGAAAAAATAATTTTCCAAAAAGAAAATGGAATAATAGGAAATATTACTAAAGTTAGACAAAACGGAAAAGTTGAACTTTCAGCTAATAACTTCTATTATGAAGCACTTTGTAATCTTTCAAAAAAAGATTTCTATAAAATTATGGAAATTTATTATCCAACACCAGAAGAAATAAAAGATTTAATACATACAAAAAGAATAACAACACCATGGTCACTACCATATGATAAAATATCATTAACAAAAAGAGCAAATGCAACAGATCAAGATACCTTAGATATAATTAATACATTTGATGAAGGTACAATTAATGCTTTAGGCTATGAAAAAAAAGAAGGTAAAATTTATAGTAAGAAATAACTAACAAATAAAATTAAAAATCCCATTACTTTAAAAGTTAATAAAGAATGAGATTTTTTTTGACAAAATATGTTGTTACCCCTAGAACTATAGACAAATAGCAAAATTTATTGTATAATTTCATAGTTAGTTCTTTATAAAAATTAAAAAGAAAGGAGAAATTATGAATAGTAAAGAAACCAATGAAACAAAACTAATTGTTTTAGGTGGTTTAGGAGAAGTCGGAAAAAATATGTATTGTATAATGCATAAAGACGCAATTGTTATTATTGATGCCGGTGTTAGTTTCCCAGAAAGTGAACTTATGGGAGTTGATTATGTTTTACCTGATTTTACTTTTTTAAAAGAAAATGAAGATAAAATTAAAGCCCTTTTAATTACTCATGGACATGAAGATCATATTGGAGGAATTCCATTTTTATTACAAAGTATAAATATTCCTGCTATATATGCACCTAATCATGCTAAAGAATTAATTGCAGTTAAATTACAAGATAGAAATATAAGATATGATAATTTATTTGTTTATACCGACCAAACTAAACTAAAATTTAAAGAAATAGAAATAGAATTTTTTAGAATAACTCACTCTATTCCAGATTCACATGGAATAAGTATTAATACTCCTGATGGAAGGATTGTAACTACTGGAGATTATAAATTTGATTTAACTCCAATTGGACCGATGGCCGATTTATATAAAATGGCATCTTTAGGAGAAAAAGGAGTCGACTTACTAATTGGAGACTCAACTAATGCCTTAAATGAAGGATTTTCTAATAGTGAATCCGTAGTTGATGAAACTTTAAATGAAATGTTTACAAAATGTAAAAATAATCGAATTATTATTGCAACTTTTGCTTCTAATATTTATCGAGTAAAACATATTTTTGAAACTTGTTTTAAGCATAACCGTAAAATATGTATTTTCGGTAGAAGTATGGAAAATAATATAAATATATCATTAAGTGGAGG
>CAJUTW010000026.1:0-8184 GCA_910589335.1 uncultured Bacilli bacterium
CCTCTATATGTAATACTTCCTTTATGATTAAAGTACTTTTCATTTTTTATTGTTTCTACTTCAAATCCTAGTTTTTCTATGTATTTTTGAAGTGCATAATTTTGCAATCTATTGCCATAATTGTTAATATCATTGATTGTTATTATACCTATTTTTTTCATATTTACCTCCAATAAAAGTCATAAGGAATTGTTCCATCATATCCAATTACTGCATATCTAAAATACCAATATAGTATTAATAGTACTACAACACATATCCTATATAAAGTTCTACCTTTATAACCTTTTAATGACCAGTCTATTCTTGGATATAAAATTATTAAATGTGCCAAGAAAAAGTAAGAAGTTCTATAACCATATTTTATTACAGCACTTGAACAATATAATAAAACATCTAATATTGCCATAAGTATTAGTAAGCTATTATTTTCTTTTGTTGTTTCTTGTTTTCTTAGTCTTTTACTAAATATGAGTATTCCTAATAACATTACCAATTTAAAAAATGCAAACTTCCAATTTATATTTGGAATATTTTCAGCAAAATCAAAGTAACGTAAATATTTTTCTAGAAATGGAAAAATATTTTCTACACAATAGATAATAAAGTCCAACGAATTATATAAAATCAATATAGTTGTTACCATCAAAAAAGTATATACTTTTTTCAATTTTGTTTTTGAAAGTATTCCAAGAATCGGTATTGCTAAACAAAGTATAGATGACTTATGAAATAGGAAGGCTATACCAACTGAAATGGCATACTTTATATATTTTTTATCTTCTATAAATTTATATGCATATAATAAAATAGCTACTGAAATTGATTGTCTCAAGATATTAAATGTTGTATTATACCATAGAAGTAGATAAGTCAAAACAATTAACCACATACTTCCTTTTTCTTTTTCTCTATACGCAATGATGTATACAATACTTGCTGAAATTAGTTGGAGAACAAATAAAAATACATGTAGATTGTTAGATAACTTATATACTAAATAATTTAAAACTAAATATCCTTTTTCCATATTAAGCGTCGATAGGTATGAGATAATTGTTGAGAATCTCCGACAGTATCTAAAAAATCTTTCACCGTACACTGATATATCTATACCGACATCTAAGCTTCTAAAACCTGCAAATAATGATAAAATTAAGACACAAATGACGCTTAGTGCAATGCTAAGTTTTTTACTTTTATTATAAGTTGTTTGTGCTATTACTGTTAGAAACATCACTAAAGCAAATAATAATATATATGGTATCATTAAAATCTTCCTTTCTATTTTTCAAAGTTACTTTTTTGTGGATATCTCATCTCAAATGTCATAATTAACTCTTTTTTTAAGTTATCGAAATTATCAATAGTTTCATTGTCGTTTAGACATATCATACTGTGTTTGCAATTTAAAATATCATCTTTTATTTTTTTTATATCATCTTTTATGTTATAGTACTTTCCAAAATTGACATTTCTACTTACATAATTGTTTTCAGCCAACTGCCAGTATTGAAAAAGCCATTGACTAACATCAGATGTATTTCTAAATTTGTGAGATGAAACATTCTCTAATACTTTTGGTTCTCTTTCCATTACTTTTTTAAAAGTACTTTTTAAAAAAGAAGTAGGACAATGATGAAATCTAAAACCTACATTAAACCCATAAGCTGATAATGTAATATTTTTATATAAGTATTTTCTATTTTTTAAAGTAAAGATACCTCTTTTGTCTAAATCTTCAAATTTAAAATGCTTATTTATTATTTTCATGCAATTATAGTTTATACACGAAGATGCTTCTTCTGAGGCATGTATAGGAGTAAAAATTAATGAATCTTTTGGTTTACCATTTTCAAAGAAATCTTGTTTTCTAACAGGTTTATTTATATACATATCATCATTAAAATACACAAATTTCTCACTTAAGTTTTTAATATTTCCAAAATTCACTTCTATAGCACAAGAATTAAAAGTAGGTAAAAATTTCAAAGGAATGAAATCTTTATGGTTAACAACAACTAGTCTCTCATTTTCTGTATTTAACCATTCAGGTAAGTGTCCATACGTCACAAAATAAATTTTATTAAACCAATTAGCATTTTCTTCTATGGCTCTAAACCAATATTTTAGTAATTCCCAATCTCTAAAACGAACATTGGCACTTGATGTTTTGTCTTTATCTTTTTTGTAATTGTTTTTATCGGCCATCCATTTTGGATCACTATCATCTACCCAAGTTATTACAAAGTCTATTTTATTCATCATTACTCCCCCTTTCTTTTTCGTATATTTCTAACAATCTTTTAGCATTAATTCTTATGTCGTACCCTTTATTTTTAATAATTGTAGCCGCATCTTTTCTATCAAAATGATTTACTTTTATTATTTCGTCTTTCCATTTCTTTAAATCATCATTTAAAGAAATATATTTATTTATAGACGATAAAATATTTAATTCTTTTGTAATTTCTGATGACAACACACATTTTAACCCCGAAGCTTGTGCTTCTATTCCTACCAAAGGTAACCCTTCATATAAACTTGGCAAGAAAAATAAATCAAATATACTCATTAACTCATTCACGTCATTTCTTTGCCCTAAAAAAATTACATCTGAATAAAATCCCATTTTTTTTGCTTGATCTTTAATTTTTTCTTCTAGTGGACCTACTCCTACTAAAACCAATTTAATATTATTTTTATTATCTTCTTTTATTTTTTTAAAAACAGCTAATATAAAATCATGATTTTTTTGTTTGCAAAATCTTCCCACATGGCCAATTACAAAACAGTCCTCATTTATATTCAACTCTTTTCTTTTTTTAGCTCTTACTAATTCAGAAAATTCATATTTTTCAGTATCAATTGCATTATTTACAATATAATAATTGGAAGAGGTTCTTATTTTTTCATTAAAAAACCATTTTCCTGCTTTATCAGAACAAGAAAAAAACACATTTGCATATTTACTAATAAAATTTTTATTTATATTATGAAGGAAAGCTTTTAATATCCCCTTATCACTTGATGCATTATGTGCATGTGATATGATAACTTTTGCTCCACCTTTCTTAGCAGCCTTTAAAGGATATAGAAAAACAGCTGAATTCATATTACAATGAACTATTTCATAATTATTTTTTTTAATTATATTGGCTACATCTTCAATATATTTTTTAGGATTTTTATAATAACTATGTACATTATAAACTTTTCCCCCAAATTTTTCAATTTCATCTTGAAAATATAATTTTTTATCATAAATATTAATAAAATCAAATTGAATTTTATTTCTATCAATATTTCTATAATAATTAATCAAATAACTTTCTATTCCTCCCCAGTTATCTGTCATACCTATTTGCAAAACTCTTAACACGATATCACCTACTTTTATAATTAAAATATTTTTTTTCTAATAATTTAGCTTCTGTTTTTATGTCATATCCAATTTCTTTTATCTCTTGACTATGGTCTTCTCTTATCATATTACAATTTAATATCTTTTGAACCCATAAATTTGTTTTATCATTTAGACTTAGAAATTCAACACTATCTGTCATTTTTATTATTGAAGGTACTTCTGTAGAACAAATACAATAATTACCTGCACATTGTGCTTCTACTGCAACCATTCCTAAACCTTCATACAAACTAGGTAATAAAAATACATCAAATGCCTGATATAATTCATTTACATCATTTCTTTGGCCTAAAAACTTAACTGATTCTGTTAAATTAAGATCATTCACCTTATTTTTTATTTCATCAATAAGTGGTCCTTGTCCTGCCAAAAGTAATAATGAATTTTTATTTTCTTTATGTAATTCATTAAAAATATCAATTAAGAATGTATGGTTTTTCTGAGCTACAAATCTTCCGATATGTCCAATAACTAGTGTATCATCTGAAATATTTAACTCTTTTCTTTTTGCTTTTCTAACATCTTCATCATAAGCAAATTTATCTAAATCTATCGCATTATTTAATAAATAAACTTCTCCATTATCATATACCTTATCACCAAATAACCATCTACCAGCAAGTTCTGAGCAACATATATAATCTGTTGCATACCTTTTAGAAAAAGGTCTAAGTATTTGTTTTAATAAATTTTTCTTCCATTCCTTTTTATTTGTTGTAGAATGACTGTGAGCAATTCTAATAGGAACTCCAACTTTTTTTGCAGCATATAAAGGAAAAACAGATAAAGCATTAATATGAGAATGAACAATTCTATATTTTCCTTCTTTTAAAATTACTTTTAATTCTTTTAAATACGAAATAATATGTTGATAAGGAGAAACTAAAATAACTTTTCCACCTAACTTTTCTATCTCATCATAAGGTATATTAGTAGAATCAGAATCACATATAAAATCAAATTGAATTTTAGCATGATCAATATGACGATAATAATTCATCACAACCGCTTCTACTCCTCCACCTACCCATTTTCCAATAATATGAGCAATACGCAATGGTTTATCTTGATCTTTTTTCATAAATTTACTCCTTTTAAAATGAAAAAATATATAATTTACTTTCATGTAAATACCCTATATATTATTATAACAAATTTTCTTTCTAAATCATAATATTTTAAAATAAAAAGTAACGTCATAAAATTATCATGATGTTACTTTAAAGTGTCTTTTATTCTGCTGCTCCATGTCCACCTAAAACAGCTTTAAACGTTTTAAAAAATATCTTTATATCAAGCAAGAAACTTTGATTATTTGAATAATACTTTTCTAATTCTAAACGTTTTTTAAACGATGCATTTTCTCTTCCACTAACTTGCCAATAACCAGTAATACCAGGACGAGTTTTTACAATCTCAGAAAAATGTTTTCCCATATCTCTTTTTTCTCTTGGAATATAAGGTCTATTGCCTATCATAGACATATCACCTTTTAAAACATTTATAAGTTGTGGTAATTCATCTAGTGAAGTTCTTCTTAATATTTTACCAGCTTTTGTAATACGTGGATCATTTTTTAATTTTTTATTTTCTTTATATTCTTTAGCTAATTCTTTATCACTATTAAGCTTTTCAAATAAAATTTCATCAGCATTAGGAACCATTGTTCTAAATTTAAAAAAATTAAATTCTTCTCCATATTGACCAATTCTTTTTTGCGTAAAGAAAATACTATTAAAGTCACCAGTTATTATATAAAATATTTTAACAATCAATGCTATAGGAATTAATAATGTACAACCAACTAAAGCACATAAAAGATCAAATAATCTTTTAACAAAAAAATAAACATTTTTTCTAAAACCTATATGGATATCTTTATCAACTAGTACATTAGCCTCATTACTCATACCTCTACCCCTCTCACACGTTAATAACTACTCCTTCTATAACGTAGCTATATTATACCATATTTTTTAATTTTTTCAAGATAAAACATTAAATTTTAACTATTTTCTAATTGATTTACACTTTTTTTTACTAATTATATCATATTTAATAGAAATTCAAATAGAAAAAAAGAAAAAATACAATATTTCTTTCTTAACATTATTTTTTAGAAATTTCTTGAGCTTCCTCCTCCTCCTGAAGATCCTCCTCCTCCGAAAGAGCTACTACCTCCAGAAAATCCTCCTGAAGATCCCCATCCATAAAAACCGCTTCTGCCACGTACTCCTCTTCTAGAGAACATTGACAATCCAAAAACGAACCATACTAAATTGAATATCTCAAAAAATCCAATCATAAAAACTTGTCCTAAAATTTCAGATTCAATATCAGATACAATTACTCCTTTAAAGACTGTAATATATACTACAGTCATTATAATAAAATATATTACACTGGTTATAATTAATGGTTTCTTTTTTATAATTTTTTTCTTTTTTAAAAACCCTAATACTGCTCCAAATATTATAGATATGAAAGGTATTCCAAATCCAATAAATGCACTTGAATCACTATTATTTGTTTCAGTATATTCTGTTGCAATAGCTGTTTCTGCACCTACCTCAACATTATATTCTGTTGCAAAAACTTCTAAAATAGCACTAAAACCATTTTTTATTCCATCATCCCATTTATTTTGCTTTAAATATGGGATAATAAATTCATCTTGTATTCTTCCAGTTTTTCCATCAGGTAAAATTCCTTCTAGTCCATAACCAACTTCAACTCTAAACTGTCTTTCTTCTAAGGCTAGTAATAATAATACCCCATTGTTTTTAGTTTTATCACCTATACCAAAATTTCTAAATAACTGTGTAGCATAATCTTCCAATGAACTATTACCTAAACTAGGAATTGTTACTACTACAATTTGAGCACCAGTTTGTGAGTTCAATTTTTTATTTGCATTAATTATATATGATTTTGTTTCTGCATTTAACAAACCAGCATAATCATTAACATAAAAGTCTGTTGTTGGTTTAACTACCGCAAAACAATTAAAGCTAAATAATATCAACAATATAAAAGAAATCATTAAAGTTTTTACAATAATGCTCTTTTTATTCAAAATTAACACTAGGAACCTCCGAACTTGATTCTTCAGCCTCAAAATAAGTTGCTTTTCTAAATCCAAACATATTAGCGAATATATTGCTTGGGAATTTTATAATTGAAGTATTAAAAGTTTTTACTGCATTATTATAATCTTTTCTTGCAACAGCAATACGATTCTCTGTTCCAGCTAACTCATCAGATAATTGTGTAAAATTTGCAGAAGATTTCAAATCTGGATAATTTTCTACTACTATCATTAACGCATTTAGTGAATTTGATAATTCATTGTTTGCATTTGACTTTTCTTCAATACTGTTCGCATTTGCTAATTTTGTTCTAGCATCAGTAACTTTATTTATTATTTCAGTTTCATGACTAGCATACCCTTTTACAACGCTTACTAAATTAGGAACTAAATCAGCTCTTCTTTGTAACATAACATCTAAATCAGATAAACTACTTTTAACTGTCTCTTGTTTAGATGCTATTCCATTATAACTGCTTATAGCAATTATAGTAAGTATAACTACAAAAGAAATTATACAAATTAAAATTATATTTTGTTTTTTCATAATTTTTTACTCCATTTCTAAATTTTCTAAAGATAAATAATAATTTTTTCTATTCATTGTATCTATATATACAGGAAAAGTTACTATATTTTTCTCCCTTATTACATATTCAGGATTATCCCATAAGTTTTCACTTTGAAAAGTTCTAATTTGTCCTGTTAAATTATCTTTTCCAGTACATATTATAATATACGGATTTCTATTATTTACACTATAAGAATAGTTTATTGTTACTTTTTGAAAATCAGCATATATTTTATCTCCTGACTCTATCGCTCTTTTTTTGCTCCTAATTTTATTAATTTTAATTATTAATAATCCAACTCCTACTGCACAAAAAGGTATTCCAAAAACAGACATTATAATACCACCACTACTTGATAAAGAAAATTTCATTTTATTTGGATTATTTCTATCATAGTAAATTGTTTGATTAGAGCCTTCAGGAACATAAGATGATGTTGAGTAACTTCCGTTGTACATAGTTCCATCTACTATATAAGATACATATACTGTATAACTTGTATCTCCATCAGTGTCAGTATGTTTACTAACACTTATAACTTCTGCTGTTGTTTCTATTGCAGTATTCTTAAATTTAGAACTAGAAATAACACTAAATACACCACCAATTATAAGTCCAACACCAACCAATGCAAATACTGTTGCAAGTAACCATTCTGTGACTTTATCTCCCATTTCTTCACCTCCTCATTTTTTCTATTATAATTATCAAATTTTGATAATAAAACATTTCAATTTTCTACCAAAATTTTACATTTTAAGTAATATAAAGCAAGAGGACACTTTTATAACTTATATAGAATTAATTGGATTTAATACAAAAATGACTCATATTAATGTTATTGAAATTGAAAATACTAAGTTAACTTGTAAAATATTGACTCTATAGCAAAATCTTGCAAAATAAAGCCAAAACTACTTTACAATAAAGAAACTGCAAAAAAAGATAAAAATTTCCGATTAAGATCTAATATCAATAAATATTACAAAAAATTTCCACAAAAAAATGTAATTAAAGTTTTATTATCAACTCTTATATAAACAAAAAAATATTATATATAATATTTTTTATAATTTAAGTTTTTCTCATTACTACAC
>CAJUTW010000026.1:8194-21289 GCA_910589335.1 uncultured Bacilli bacterium
TTACTACACACCTCCTATTATCATAATTATATTATAATTTTCCAATTAATAAAAGAAAAAATAAAAAATACAGAATATTTCTGTATTTAATCTTATCTTAAAATTCCAATTTCTTCATTATTAATAACTTTATCAAAATTATTTACTAATAAATTTTCAACATAAGCTGCATCTTTTGTAATTTTTAAAAGTTTTTTTCTTAATTTCTTTTCACTATAATTGACTTGATGATGAACATCACTTCCCAAAAAACTAATATAATGCTTTTTTAATAAATATTTTAATGTTTTAAGAGAAGTCTTTCCATATTTTCCAAAAAGACTAGTAAAATTCCCTTGTAAATGCACTCCCATTCGTAAGTACTCTTCAGCTATTTCTGGATGTTCTTGAAATCTACTATATCGTTCTGGATGAGCTAATATTGGAATATAACCATTACTAATCAAAAGTGAAATAATTTCTGAAGTATTATTATAAATTGGTCCCATAGGAAATTCAAATAATATATATTTACTATTATTTAAAGTACATATTTCATCTTTTTCTAATAAATCAAGAAAATTATCTGTAAAGAATATTTCATTTCCTAAATATATTTTAATATCAATATTTTCTTCTGCTAATTTACTTTTTAATTTTTCAAATAAAGCTTTTTTTTCTGTATTATTACAATTAAATTTACTATTTTCAATATAGTGAGGAGTTAGAATAATTTCATCTATCCCCTGTTTCTTAGACTCTTTTAATAAATTAATAGCCTCATCAATCGAATTACAGCCATCATCTATTCCAAAAAGAATATGCGAATGTAAATCTTTCATTAATTATTTCCTTGGTCTCCATAATAATCATTATTATAATAATAGCTATAATATCCATTTCCTTGCATAGGAGCTTTATTTAATATAACACCATTTATTTTAGCATTAGCTTGTTCAAATTGTTTTTTTGCCCTTTCTAAATTTTCCATCTTTGTTTTTTTAGCAGAAACAGTTAACATATTAATATCAGACATAGTTGCTAAAATAAGCGAATCACTTAATCCAATTACAGGAGCACAATCCATAATAATTAAATCATATTTTCTTTTTAACCTATCTAATAACATTTTATTATTTTCACTTGCAAGTAATTCTACAGGATTTGGTGGCATAGGTCCTGTTGGTAATAAATCTATATTTTTATCAAAAGTTGGAAATATATATTTTTCTAATGGGATATTTTCTTTATAATTTAACATTAAATTAGAATACCCTCCACTAGTAACATTCATTATTTCAAAAATTTCATGTTGTCTACCACGTCTTAAATCAGCATCTATTAATAATACTTTTTTTCCTTCTTGTGCATAAGCAACAGCCAAATTTGCAGTAACAAAACTTTTTCCATCACTTGCTTCTGGAGAAGTATTAATAATTATTTTAATATCTTTATCTAATGATGAAAAAGCTAAATTTGTACGTATACTTCTAATTGATTCAGCAAATAATGATTTTGGATTTCTATTAATAACTAAATCTTTATTTTTCATAAACTTAATCCCTCTCTACTTTTGGAACAACACCTAACACTGTTAATCCTAATTTATTTTCTATTTCTTCACTTGTTTTAATAGTTGTGTCAAAATAATACATTACAAAAATTACTCCACCTGATAAGACTAAAGCTACTAAAACATAAATTAAATTATCTTTTACATAATTTACATTAAATGATTTGTTATTGCTATCTGCTTTATCAATTACAGAAACATTATTTAATTTATAAAACTTTTGAATTTCTGTCATAAACACACTTGCTATTTCATTAGCTATTTTAGCAGCTTGTTTATTATCAGCATCACTTACACTAATTCTAATTATCTCTGTATTTTCAACTGCAGTAACATTAATATTATCAGACAATTCTAAAGCAGAATAACTAAGTCCTAAATTACTAATAACCTCATTCAAAACAGTTCTAGATTTAATTATTTCTGAATATGTTCCAACCAAACTTTTATTTAATTGAACTTCAGTACTATTATAATCTTTACTATCACTAACTAGTACTATTGTTGTACTACTTCTATACATTGGAACTCTAGTAATAGTTGTAATTACATTACCAATACCAACAACTAATATCACAGTTATAATCATCCATGAAAGTTTATTTTTGAAGTAATCAAACAATTCTTTTAAATTTATTTCTTCCATTTAAAAACCACTTCTCCTTTTTTTCGTTTTCATTATAGCACAAAATTAAATAATAATCAATAAATAAAAATATAAGACATCTAATTCTTATATTTTTATTTATTACTATAAAGTTCTATTCTTTCCAAGATTCTAGCTTTTCCAAGTATTTTCATAATACTAAATAAATCTGGTGATTGTTTTCTTCCAGTTATCATTACTCTAATAGCTTCACATATATCTCCAACATGTCCCTTATAAAGCTCTGAATTGTTTTTATACTCTTTAGGACTTGTTGCATATCCATTATCACTTGCGAAATCCCTAACACCATTAAACCATTCTTCATTAGAAACATCTAAATTTAAATAATTATTAACATAATCTAAAACTAAATCAATATCATAAACTTTTTCTGTATCTAATTTAGAATATTTTTCTTTTTTAAACATACTATCTATTGCATAAGAAAACTCTTCTTTAACATCACTATATTTAGCAATATCTTTACGAGGTCTAGCCCCATCTTTTTCAATACTTAAAAACTTAATCATATCTAATTTGTTTTCTTCTAAAATACTAGCATATTCTTGATCATATTTTTTTGCAAATTCTAATGTTTCAAAATAAACTTCTTCTCCTGTTTTTCTAGAAAAATACGTTTTACAAATATTATTAAACTTTGCCTCATCAAAACTAGTTCCACCTATTGCCATTTTTTCAAATGTAAAAGTAAAATCTTCTATTTTCTTATCTTGATTTTTTAAATACCATTCCTCAAAATTAGTATTAGCAATAGTCGCTAAATAAAGATGAAGTGCATCAATTGGAATTCCTCCTTCTTCATAAAACTTAACTCCTGCCCAAGGATCTTTTCTTTTACTCAGTTTTCTAATTGTTCCTGTTTCTTGATCTTTAATTGTAATAGGAGCAATATGCGCATATTTTACTGGTTTAAAATCTAATATTTGAAACAATTGATAATGTAGAGGTAAACTAGATACCCACTCATCCCCTCGAATAACATGAGTAGTATGCATTAAATGATCATCGATAGCATGTGCTAAATGATATGTAGGTGTTTTATCTTTTTTTAATAAAACTGTATCAACATCATGCTCAGGAAATTTAATTTTACCCTTAATACAATCAACAAATTCAATAGTATTTTTAGAATTACCTGGACTTTTTAATCTTATAACATATTCTTCACCATTATCTAATTTTTCTCTAACTTCGTCTATTGATAAATCTCTATCAACTGCATAATGTCCATAAATACCAATTTTAACTTTATTAATTGCTTGTTCTTCTTTAATTGCATTTTGTTCATCTTCACTCATAAAACATGGATAAGCTAATCCTTTTATAATTAAATCTTTTACATATGCTTGATAAATTTCTGTTCTATCACTTTGCTTATAAGGACCATACTCTCCAGAAAAACTATATCCTTCATTAGGAAGAATATTAAAACCATGTAAAACCCCAGTAATATTTTCAATACCACCATCTATCATTCTTTTTTGATCAGTATCTTCAATTCTTAAATAAAAAACACCCCTACTTTGTCTTGCATAAATCATATCACAAAAAGCACTAAATAAATTACCTAAATGTACACTCCCTGTTGGACTAGGACCATATCTAGTAACCATACAATTATCATCTAATTCTCTTTCTGGATATAATTTCTCATAATAGTCTCTATCATGTTCTAAATTCGGAAATAACAAATCAGCTAATTCTTTTCTTTCTTCTTCTGTCATAAATACACCTCTTTTTATATCAAATTAACTACTCATATAATACAATATTTTACAAAAAAAAGAAACCTAAATTGTAAAAATACTTTTTAATATGAAAAAACTATTATATAATAAAAAAACAAGATGGAAGGAGTGATTCTTTTGAAAAAGAAAAAAGTAAAAAGAAAAATAAAATTTAAAAAAATATTTAAAAAGACTAATTTTTATCTTGGAATAATTCAAATAATCTTAAGTATTATATTATTATTTACAATTATTAATATAAAAATATTAAGTCTTAAATATATAATACCAATTATTTTAATAATAACTATTATAAATTTTTTATCTATATTATTTTTATCAAAAAGTAAGAAAAAAAAGACTAAAATAATTTCAAAAACGATTTCGTTATTATTATCAATAATTTTTCTAATAAGTACTATAATTATTAATCAAGTATATCTATCTATGAATAATATGTTCAAAAATGATTCATATATTGATTATTCTGTATTAGTTTTAAAAAATTCTAAATATCAAAAAATAAATAATTTAGATAACAAAATAATTGGTTTTTATATCGATGACAAGTACAATGAAAGTGCAAAAAATAGCTTAGATAAAAAAATTTCAACTGAATATATTGGCTATAGTTCAATAAATGAATTAAAAAACGCTCTAATTTCTCAAGAAATTGATGGAATGCTTATTATGGATTCTTATCTAGAAATTGATGACATTGAAACACAAGAAGTAAAAGAAGAAAATAATGATAACCAAATATCTGAAAGTGATCAATTATTACTTAATTCTATTAAAGATTTTGATACTAAATCTAAAATTATATATAATTTTAAAATTAAAGTGGATAATTCTAAAAAATCAAAAAAAATTGATTTAGATAAAGGTAGTTTTGCAATATACATAAGTGGTCAAGATTCATTTGATACAAAAGTTAGTGAAACATCTAGAAGTGATGTAAATTTACTAATGATTGTCAATTTAAAATCTAAACAGATTTTAATAATTTCTATTCCAAGAGATTACTACATAAATATTTCAAGTAAAAAAGCTCTTGATAAATTAACTCATATTTCATTATATGGTAGTGATGAAACAATGAAGAGTTTAGGTGAATTATTGGACGTTAATATTGATTATTTTGTTAAATTTAATTTTACAACTTTTATGAAAGCAATTGAATATATGTTACCCCTTGATGTTTATAGTGATTATGATTTTACTACTTCTATTTATGATCAAACAATTGGTAATAGTTATACATTTAAAAAAGGCTATAATCATATAACTAATGGAAAAATGGCTTTACAATTTGTTAGAGCTAGAAAGAATTTTGCTGAAGGAGATAGACAAAGAGGAATAAATCAATCAAGATTTTTAAGAGCAGTAATTAATAAAGCATCTTCTCCATCCATTTTATTAAAGTATAATAAAATATTAAAAGCTTTAGAAGGAACATTCTTATCTAATATATCTAATGAAAGTATCCAAGAAATAGTTAACTATGTTTTAAATAATAATGGTTCTTTTAACATTCATTCTTTCTATTTAGATGGCAGTGATGCTAATAGACCTACTTATTCTGGAGGAAGACAACCTTTATATGTTATGATTCCAAATCAACAAAGTATTGAAAATACTAAAGTATTAATTAATGATGTTTTAAATGGTAAAATACCAGAAATAGAACAGGACGCTTCAGAACTAGCCGATATAAAAAACAGTCATATAGTAACTGAAGATATTGGTAAAATAAACAATTATACTCCTAATTATAATTATTCTTCTAATTTTAATAACAAAAATAATAATATAACAGAAAATAACAAAGTACCAGATATAGAAAATAACGAAGACAATAACAATCAATTAGATGAAGAAAACAATAATGAGTCTAATACAGAAGATAAAGAAGAAGATAAACCAGTTGAACCAGTTAAACCACCAACAGAATCAATTACCCCACCTATAACAGAAAACGAAGAAAATAATAATTAAAAAAACTGAAGATGAACTATGTGTTTCAAAACTTCAGTTTTTCTTTTTATCTCTTTTTTATTAAAGACTTATTTTTAATCATTAAAAAATCATAAGTATTATTAAACATATTTGTAATTATCGTCTCATAAGAATAAGTTGTATCTATTTGTAAGTCACCTGTTTTATTAGGATTTGCTACATAAATTTCTTGATTATTTTTATTTACACTAGTAAGAGCAATATAATGACCATAATTAGAAAATGTTCTGGGATGATTTACACATCCTTTAGGACCAACTAAAATCAAAGCCATATATTCATCCATAAGCATATTAATAACTTGTTCTTTTTTTAATAAAGGATATTCATAACTAATTTTAACAAGTTTATACTCCAATTCAAACTTCTTTTTATCAATTAATTCTTGTAGTAAATATATAAAACTTAAAGTTACTAACCCATATCTATTTTTTTCTTTATTAGTAAAAAAATCTAATAAATTACCATTTTCATCTAATAATATTATTTTTGCTACTTCTATAGGATCAATATCATAACCTATACTTGATAAAATAGTCGCTATTGAAGAAGGTCCACAACCAAAATCTTTTAAATTCCAATTAGGAATTCCATCATACCCGTCTATATTACTATATGTATATTGTTTATATCGTTGAGTATATTTTCTTCCAAATTCATTAGGTAAAATAATATCAAAATTCTCATTAAAACTCATTTTACTCCTTTTTGTAACTTTTTTACAAAAGTAGAAGTCTTTTCAATAGAATCTGACATCGAATTAATAAAAGAAATTAACAAATCAACATTTTCTATTTTTAATGATCTTATTTTTCTCTTAATTTCTAATTGAAAAGCATCAGTAATAAGAGAACATTGCCTAGTTACTTGACCTCCCAAATATTCCCTACCATGATCAACTGTAATTCCATTTTCTAAAAAATTATCCTCGAATATCTTAACAATTTCAATATTACAATTTTTATAATTATCATGCCATAAACTACAATCATATTTCTTACTATTAGTACAACCATGAAGATCTATCACTAAAAACAGAGAATAAAATTTAACTAGCTTTTTTAATAATATTAAATAATCATTATCAACTTGCGACAAAGTATAGCCTAATGGAAAATTAGGATCATCATTATCATTAAAAGTTCGAACCATAAAAGAACAATTACACTTATTCGCTAAATAAATAGCTAAAGCTCCAGTTAAATAATCACTTGCTTTAATATTTTGATTTCTACACTGTTTTACCGCATGAGGTGCAGATAAAATTATTGGATTAGCACCAATTTTATATTTATAATTTTTATTATTAATTTTTAATCCATTTTTATTATTTACTAAAAATTGAGAATTTATATTTCTTAATTCATTAATTATATTATTTGTTTTAACCACTCCTTTTTTATATTTTTATAAAAAGTCAAAAAAACAATCAAATTTTAAATTATGAAATAGTAGAACAATACACTTTCTCATAATATCACCTCAATTAATTTTTTATTTTAGCATTCTTATTTTTATATTTCAATTATATTTTACTATTTAATAAAAAATATTAAAAAAAGAAGATGTAAATAAGATATAAAAATAATTCCAAAAGAAAAGCCCTTATAAAATAAGGGAATAATTTCTAATGGCTGCCCTAGTTAGATTCGAACTAACGCAATAATGCGGTCAGAGCGCACTGCCTTACCACTTGGCTATAGGGCAATATAAATTATATTTTTATTTTATCACAAAAAATAAAAAATAAAAGCTACTTTTTTAATAACTTTTATTTTTTAATTTTTTCTTTTCTACTTTGTTCATTTAAAGTAGATAAATAAAGTTTAAAGATTTCTTCATCACTCATCTCTAAATTATCAAACTTCATTGCAACTATATCATAACAAATTCCTTCTAAATATGGAAATGATAAAATTAAGTTTTGTATTAGTTTATCATCTTTTAATAAATCAATTTTATCTTCTTTATTTAATACTATATTTTTTTCACTAGAAAAACCTAGGAAGCGTATAAAGTCACTCTTATTTTTAAATTCTCTTTTTCTTACTTTAGTAAAAACTTCACTTCTAGCCACTACTCCTATTGAATTATTTATAACTATAGGATACATTTCCATAACTAGCGGTTGTATAATTATATTTTCTAAATAAATTACTCGATATTTATACTCTTCTCTCTCATAAATACTAATAACCTCAGCAAAAAAAGACATAATTTCTTTAAAAGAAAACTTAGAAGCATTCTCAGATTTTCTATCTAATTCTTTAACTAGCTTTTTTTGTTTTTTTATTTCATTTTTCAAAACTGTTCTATTATGTTTTCTATCTATAAAATAATTTTTATTCTTATTAAAAAAACTTTTTACACTACCAATGAAGCCATAATCAATTTTATATTTTTCAAGTAACAAATCTAATGTCTCATCTTCATCTTCTAACTGTTTATAATTATCTTGAATTTTACTCATATATTTTTCTCCTTTAATATAGTATATTTATTAAATAAAAAAAAGTAAAGTACTTCTAATTTAAATATTTTATTTGTTGAGTATTTTCCAAATCATAAATAGTTAATTGATTATTATTTATATTAAAACTATTTAGTTTAATAGCGGTTATTTGATTATTATTATATGTCTTGTAATAATAAATTCCTTTATCAATATTTATACAACAAGAATATGTTGTTGCATTCCACTTTTTATCTTTTGTCATTGTTGTTCCTTTAACAATAGTCACTGTGTCTAAAATATGGAAAAATTGTGAAACTGAACTATCTTCATCTAAATCGGATACAGAATTTAATTTATTAAATGCCGATCTAATAAAACGAGAAGTTGATGAATTATCTCCTGGTAAACCTATAGCACCCATTCCTAAACTATATGTATCTAATTTTATCTTTGTTGAAAAACGATTGTTACAAATATCGGGAGTTAAATTTATATAATTATTAATATTAGTTAAATGATAAGTTATAGGAGGATTATTTGTTAATATACCTACCGGATTAAAATGAATTTCTAAACCTTGTTGCATAGGCTCTAAAACTAAACAATGATTTTTATCACAAAGCATCCAATGTAGTGGACTAGAGGGTAAATCTTCAGAAAAGGATTCATTTGTAATATTAACATCATTTAAAAAATATCCAACCTCTTCAACAGATGAAAAATTACCTAAAATCCACGGAATTAATTCATATGAAGCTAAATTAATCATATCATTTCTTCTTTTATGATAAAAAGCGTTTTCAGGAAAATTCAAACCCGCTATCGATAAACCCTTTTCATTTGTAGCTTCTGCATATAAAGGATAACCATCAACAATAGTAGCTGTACCTATAAAAGCATATTTAGTTTTAAAATCATTATATTCTTTTAATTTAAATTCATAATTTTTAGGAGTTATAACAACCTTTTCATTAAAACTATATTCCAAATCTAAAGTTCTTCCAAAATAATTATCTTTAGTCTTAAAAGTCATACTAGTACACATAGATTTCTCCTCTTTTTCTATAAAACTATATGTTAGTTCGATTAAAGTTATTAATAATATAAATTTATATCAATAAATTAAAAAACTTAGTCTTACCGACTAAGAAATAGTAATTTTTAAATGGAAATTAATAATATAATTAAGTTATTACTTTAATTTATCATAAAAACTTCTTAATCCTAGAAATTTATTATTCCAAGGTTTTAATTTCCCATTTAAACAATAAGTATAAATTAAAAAATTGTTCTTACAGTCTTTTGTATCTTCAATTGTATAATCTTCCCTCAAATGCATTATTTTATCATATAAAAATAATGCGGGTCTATCTTTATAATAAGTTGTATCTAGTCTAAAAAAAGAAAATCTATTTAACTTTTTACAATAATTTATAGTATCTAATAATACTTTTTCTCCATATCCTTTTCTTCTATATTCAGGTAAAATAGTAAACCAATCAAGCCACACAGTATCAGGATATTTATCATATATCTCTATACCTGTTATTCCAATTAAAGTATTTTTGTCATAAACTAAAAAGAAGCAATTATCATCTTTGGTATTTGTTGCTTTATCATACAAATCTTCATAAGCTGGATCATCAGGCCATGTTTCTTTTTGAATTTTAAATGCTATATCCAAATTTTTTAGATTAAGTATTTCATATTTTAAATTATATAAAGATTTCATAATTTTTACCTCAATTTGTATTTGTAAATTTATTCAAAATATCTATTCATATTTTGTTGGATTCTCACTTTCGTAGTAATATTCATTATTTAATGGATTAAAAGCATTTCTTGGGTAACTAATAATATTTTCTATATATGCATCAATTGAATCTGCATAGCTTACAATATAAGCTTCTGCCATATGTTTTTCCATAGTATCGATATGAGTTGCAATTATGTGTAAGGCTTGATATTTAAATTTCTCAGGAAGTTTTTCTTTATCAAGATATTCTTCTACTATTTTTTCTCCAATATATAAATGATCAACTAATAAATATGCATAATTAAGATTCGATTTTATTTCATTATTTTCATTATATTTGTCAAATATTTTCACCTTTCCAATATCATGTAATATTGCACCAAATAATACTAAATCAATGTCAACTTTCTCTCCATAATTAAGTGCTATATTATATGCAATGGTAGTAACATTATAAATATGATCTAATAATCCCCCATTAAAGCATTGATGAGTTCTAGTAAATTTTTTATTTTCAATTCCATCATGACCAGCACCTCTAGAAAATAGCTCTTCTTTATAATCAGTTAATATAGAGACACATGCATTTTTTAAACTTTTATTTCTAATTTTTTCTGCATAGTCAATCAAACTATTGAATCTTTCTTCTTTTTGAAGCATTCTCGTCAATTGTCCAATGATACCTAAGATAAGGAAGTACAATAACTATTTAATTTAATTATAAATGTCAGTATTTGTATATTTTTTCTTTTTCTAAATATTCTTGCATTTTTAAATCCATAATTATTTTAAAATAATCTTGATATACTGAATTTAATACTATATTAGATTCTCCTAATTGATAATAAATTTCACTAAAATCAATCTCAGATATACTTACTAATAATTTTCTTATGCCAAGTTTATAGAAAAAACAAATGAGGAAATATCAATAGTTTGTGATGATGAGCATATTCCAACCAATTATACAGATATAAGTAACAACTGGAAATGTATAAAAATTATGGAAACTTTAGACTTTTCATTAATATAGCCGACCCCAATATAGGAATATTTGTTGTATCAACATTCATGTTTATCAATTAATATTTCTAAAAATTGAACATTATCAACTGTAGTTTTATACTTTTTTGATATAGTTGATAATGAAATATGTTTTTTCTATCATAATATAAATTTACTTTATCTTCATAACCATCTCCAGAAGCAATACAATTTGAGAAATTAATTATTTTAGGTAATAAGATATAAATATAGTCCTCAGTAAAATATTTATTATATATTCTTTCTCATTTACTTCGTAAATATATTCAAAGCATTTTTAACCAAACCATTATACACTCCTATTTCTTTTTCTTCGCCTAATTTTTCAATTATCTCAAATAAATCGCTTTTCTCTTCAAAAGATAATTTTTTCTTTTTTTCAGTTTTTATAATATTCTTCTGCTAATTTTTTATCATTACCAGTATATAGATATGAATATGAGGCTCTACAAATTTAATTGGAATGTCTTCTTCCTTTTCCCTTTTTTCTTTCTTTAACTATTATAGCTGTCTTTCTATCTATTTCACTTACACCAATATATACAAAAAAAAAACCATTTCTTCTTTTCACATAAATCATTAATAAATCTTTAAGATTATTTGCAAATTTTTCTACAGCTTTAATAGTTTTAAACTTATTTGGATAATCTATTGTATATTCCTTTATTCTCGCACCTGCACCTTTATTTCTAAGTGCCATAGTTTCATTTATCATAGATTAATTCCTGTCTTTTATCATTAATTAATCTCTTTAATTCACTTACTTTCAAAGGATTAGTCCTATCAAATAAGAATAAACTATTGTTATCATAATAAATAAGTATTAACTTAATATCTTTAATATTTATAATTGCTTTATGTGGCTCTATATAACTTAGATTAGTACTTTTTATCGTAATTATATTACCACTAATAAACTCAGCTTTAGCTCCGTTATAATTACAAGCACTAAATATTCTTTTTTCCAATGTTTCTGCATTATGCAGTTTTTCACTATAAAAATACACGTTTTTTACTCCTTTTTGAAGCAAAATTAAAACGAGGATTTCCCTTGTAATTCCGTGCTTTAACGTGTGTTTTATACTCCTAATTTGGAGTGAATTTACATTTGGTACGGACAAATAGTATATCCGAAACCTTAGAAATAGTTGATAAACAACTAATCACTAAAATTATAATAACATAATTTTAATAAATTAAAATATTTTTTATTTAATTTGTTCACATCTATTCTTTAATACTCTAATTAGTTTTTTATGCAATTGTTGTTCTAATGTTTCATCATTATACTTTGTTAACGTACCGTTAAAACATAATTCTTGGAATCTATCGTTATATAATCCTGAAATTACTTCTGTTAATTCCCAACCATATTTATTAATAATTGGTTTAAACATTTCTAATTTATAATCAGCTAATGTTATAAGTGGTTTGGTAGCACCTAACCATCTCATTGATTCTTCAACAATTGCTTTACCTATCCCTAAACCTCTACATTTATCAGAAACATATAATGTACATATTTTTTGTTCTTCCTCGTCTCTTTTTAAACAAGCCATGGAAATTATTTCATTATTATTTTCAGGATTTCTAACAAATAATATATTTCGTTCATCACCATTTATAGTTGCTGGTAATTGTTTAGTAAAATACCATTCTTTATGTTTTGGGTAATCATCACAAATAAAATCTGTTATCATATAAATTTTTGTGGCAAGTTCCATAAAATATTCTTCCGGAATAATCCCTACATATTTTTTTAAACTCTCAATATTTATCATATTAGCTTTTCCCCCTCTCAAAATTTGTTGTTTACAATAGTTAGTGTAAAGAGTTTTGGGGGAGAGAGTTAAGAAAGTTGAGTCTTAATAA
>CAJUTW010000027.1:0-15461 GCA_910589335.1 uncultured Bacilli bacterium
AGATTATCGTATATATTATAAATATTCAAACAAAATCTTATTTGTATGCTTTATTTTACTTATTTTAGTTTTAATCCCAGGAATAGGTAGTGTAAGAAATGGTAGTAGAAGTTGGTTTGGAATAGGTTCTTTAGGTATCCAACCTAGTGAAGCAGCAAAAATTAGTTTAATTATTTTTACAAGCAAATATTTAAGTCAAAGTGATAATTATATAAAAGATTTTTTTAAAGGAGTTTTACCAGTCTTATTAGTAGTACTAGTATTTTTTGGATTAATTATGCTTCAACCAGATTTAGGTACAGGAGTAATACTTATAATGGCAATAATTTCAATTTTATTTATTTCAGGAGTATCTATGAAATTTTTCCTTGGTGGTGGTTTAATAGGTATAATAGGGGTAATTATATTAATTTTAATTGCACCATATCGTATGGATAGAATTACTTCATTTGTTAATCCTTGGAAAGATGAATTAGGAACAGGATTTCAAATAATCCAAAGTTTATATGCTATCGGACCAGGTGGATTACTTGGTACAGGATACTTAAAATCAGTACAAAAACATTTCTATTTACCAGAACCTCAAACAGATTTTATTTTTTCAATTATTGCTGAGGAGTTTGGTGTTATGGGAGCTATAATAGTAGTTGGTTTATTTTGTATAGTTTTATATAGAGGAATTACTATATCAAAAAATTGTCATGATTTATTTGGTAAATATTTAGCATTTGGAATACTTTTTCAATTAATTTTCCAAGCTACAATGAATTTAATGGTAGTAGTAGGACTTATTCCAGTCACAGGAGTAACACTTCCATTTCTTTCCTATGGAGGATCATCATTATTAGTAAGTATGGCAAGTATTGGAATTATTTTAAATATTAGTAGAAAATAAAAAATTAATTACCATTTTTTTCATCTACTCTAGAAAAATTAGTTTCAGATTAAAATCATATTCAAGTAACTTTGAACTAGTCATATTAATATTAGCATCTATATTCTATTAAAACCATCAGTAATTTTATCAAGCATATCAAGAGATAGTTTACGTTTACAATTTTCAATTTGATTTACATAAACTAAACTACTAGAAATTTTATTAGCAAATTTCTCTTGTGATAAATTATATTTTTCTCTATAAAGCTTTAAATTCATTGAAAGAATCTGTTTACTATCCATATTTTGAACTCCTTTTATTATAAAGTACCAAATAAAATAAAAAAAAAGAAAACTTTAAATTTCTTTTTTCTTTATAAAAACTTTAGGACTGTCATTTTTTTCTTTTTGCTTTTTTTCTAAAATATTATCAAAACTTCTTTTTTGTAACATATCATGATTTTTATCTTCATTTTTTCTTTCTCGTTCTTTGTTTAATTGAGCATCAACAGGACTTATTTTAGAAACTTTCTTTAAAGTGTATTTAGGACAGACTGAGGTGATATTTTTAGTTATTCTCATATTCCTTCCTTTATCATTAATAACTTAATATTAATACGATATTAAAAAAAAAGCAATAAAAAAATAATTTTAGAAAATGAACTTACTAAAATTATTTCATTAATTAAATTTATAAGATTATTAAAATCTTGAAAGTGATTTTCTTAATTTTTTTTGTTGTGAACTTATTTTAATAGCAGATAAGTAAGCTCCATTTTGTGTTTCAGAAGATAATTCTATATTTCTAGAACTTATATTACGTAATTCGTGATAAAGATTTTCTATTCCTTGTAAATTTTCTTTGTAATCTTTATCATCTAAAGAACCGTATGTTCAAATAAATAATGTTTTAGAAGAATTAACAAGATTTAAAAATGGAAATATTTCTTTATCGGAGAAAGGTGCTTGAATCATCAAAGTATCTATATCATTATTAAAATAAGGATTACAATTAGGATTAGTGTAATAATCTTCTTCTCTCGGATATTTTACAAATACTTCATCATTATTTACAGTAAGTTCACCAGTAAAAGCTTGTACTCCACAATCTTTCATAGTTTCTGCAAATAAAGATATTACAGTTGGTTGATGTTCTGTATTTTCTACCATTTCTAAAGTAATAGTATCAAATATTCCTTTACCAATTTCAACTACTGATTTCATTTCAACATCATCATCATTTCTCATATATTCTAATAGTTGTACATAATTAACTATAAATTGTCTTTTCTTTGCAAGCCACTCTTTTAATAAAAATATACTATAATTAGAATCTTTTATTCCATATGCATTTTTAAATTCTTTTAATAATTTATTATAATATTTCTCTACAACCTGATTTTTTTGCATTTAAACCCCTCCTAATTAATTACATATTATACCAAATATTAATAAAAAGTCAAATTATCAAAGTTTTAGATAGTGTAAAATGATTTGGGGGAAGACACAAAAAAAGAAAGACCTGATGTTTAATAAATTTGTAGATGGTAATTTTTTAATAATTTCTAAAAAAACTATACATTATGTATAGTCTATTTAATATTAATTTACTATGGTTTTAAACTTTTCCAAAGTAATCGTATTGTGAATTGGATATCTTGGAATTAAATATTTATTGCTCCTACGTGTAGCTTTTCTATTGCCACCTACAAAAGATATTTTAAATCCCATATCCTTAACTGCTTTTAAAGAATTTTCATTATATGAATAAAACGGGAAACAGAAAGAATCATTATTCCCAATTACGTTAATTGATTGTTGTAAATCAGCGATAACTTTATCATAAGAGTAGCAATTAATTTGACCTTTTCCACAAGTTCCATATTGATGCATATCATTAGTATGTGATTGAATATCTAAATAAGGAGAAATATAATTACCAATATCCCACCATCCAGTTATTAAGAATAGGGTAGCATGTATTTTATATTCTTCTAAAAGTGGTATTAATTTATTACCATTATGTTTTCCAGTTCCCATTGCTCCATCATCTATTGTAATTAAAACAGATTTATCTGGAAGTTCAATTTCACCATACATCCATTTCACAAATTCATTCATTGTAAGTGTTTTAAAGTTGTTATTTTTTAAGTATTCCAAATGTTCTCTAAATTTTTGAACAGTTAAACAAATTCCTTCACCACAAGTTTCTCCTAAATTTGGATCATAAAAGAAATGATAATTTAGAACAGGAATACCTTGTCCTCCAACATTATTACGAACCTTTACTGGTTCATGTTCAATAACTTCCTCACCATTAGCCATCTTTAGAATATTTTCAATAGTAGAATAACTTTTTATTTGATAGCAATCAATTTGATCCTTTTTACTTTCCTTGCTAGATTTTTTATTAGTTGACCTAAATTTTAACCCTGAAGCATCATTAACTAATTCAATATGAATGTCTAATTCTTTATTTAAATTATTAATATAATCATTTTCTTTAGAAGTTGTCATTAAAATAGCCTTATTGCTAAGACGTATATTATTATCTAAATAATTTTTATATTCATCAAGAGTAATAAAATAAAAACCATTTTCTTTTAATTTATTAATATGTTCTTTAATATTTCCAGTAGTAATACAATTATAATCAGTACAAGTATCATTTATATTATCATAAAAAAACACACTAATAAATTTTGTTTCATTTTCCTTTGTATTCTCTTTATTTACCTCTTTAATATTTTTATTTTTTTTAATAGTAAAAAAATTATTTAAATAATAAACAGTATAATTTTCTTTATCCATAAATTCAATAGGTAAGTTTATTCCATTATCTAATTCTAATACTTTTTCATTTTCTTTATAAAGAGAAACTTTTTGATGAGTTTCAATATTTTTGTTAAAAATCAAATAATGTTCATTTTTACTATCTTTTTCTAACATATCTATTTTTTTAGTATCTTTATAATAAATATAATAATCAGTATTTTTAATTTTAAAATACTTTTCATTTTCATCTTTTCTTTTTTCTATAGACACTTTTAAATTTTTGTAAATTTTTCCAACTTTCTTTTTATTTTTATCATATAAAATTGTATTTTTAGTAGTAATTAAATACTTATTATAATGATTATTAATATCTCTTTGTAAATTTTTATAATATGTCATAACTGAATAAATAGTAATAGAAATAGTTAATATAATAAAAAATATAATAAAAAAAATTAGTACTTTCTTTTTCTTAATTTTAATTCTTTTTTTTCTTTTTTTCATATCTCTCACCTTTATTTAGTATATATCAAATTATGTATATTTACAATATTATATTTTCCCAAAAAAACCAATTATTTTATAATTATTTGTTTATTTCTTTAATAATTTTAAAAAAGTTTTAGTGTGTTTGTATAAAAGGTATTAAAAATTTTCTTTTAAAAATTTTCTTTTAAAATAAATAGCTTATTTTAAACTTATTTGTTATAATTGTAAAAAGTTAAGGAGGACTTTATGGAACACATTATAATAATTGGTGGTGGAGCAAGTGGTATTGTAGCAGCTATCTTTGCTAAAAATAGTCAAAATGAAGTTATAGTATTAGAAAGAAATTCTACACCTTTAAAGAAATTATTAATGACTGGAAATGGTAAATGTAACTATTTAAATGAAAGATATAGTACAACAAATTATCATAGTGAAAATATTGAAATTGTTGATAAAATTATAAGTGATAAAAACATAAATTCAATTAAAGAATTTTTTGATTATCTTGGAATAATACCAAATATAAAAAATGGATATTATTATCCTTTTTCTAAACAAGCAACAACAATAAAAGAGGCTTTATTAAAAGAAGCACAAAAAAAAGGAGTAAAAATAGTTACTGAGTGTTTAGTAACAGAAATTACTAAAAAGAATAATAGCTATCAAATAACAACTGATAAAGAAAGTTACTATTGTGATAAATTAATTTTATCAACAGGAGGAAAAACTTATCCTAAAACTGGAAGTGATGGAATGGGATATTTATTTTTAGAAAAATTAGGATATTCTTTGATTAAACCTCTACCAGCATTAGTTCAATTAGAAAGTAATTTTAAATATTTAAAAGAATGGAATGGAGTAAGAGCCGATGTGGAACTTCAATTGTTTGAAGATAATAAATTTATTGCAAAAGAAGATGGTGAACTTCAATTGACTGATTATGGTATTAGTGGAATTTGTACCTTTAATTTAAGCCATTTTATAACAAGAAGTATAGATTTAAATCATAAAAATGTAATTAAAATTAATTTTGTTCCATTTATAAAAACTTTAATAACTCCATGGATTAATAATTATGCTATAAAAAATAGTCATAAAAATATTAAAGAATTATTAGAAGGATTTCTAAATTATAAATTAGTTCAAGTCATTTTAAAGCATAATAAAATTAATAATGATAGATTTTATAAAGATTTGACTAAGGAAGAAAAATTTAATCTATGCAAAAGTTTGAGAGCTTTCGAAATAGAAATAATTAATACAAAATCTTTTGATAATGCCCAAGTTTGTAATGGAGGACTTAAACTTACAGACTTAAATTATAAGACAATGGAGTTAAAAAACAATAATGGGCTATATGTTATTGGAGAATTACTTGATATAAACGGAAATTGTGGTGGCTACAATTTAACTGCTTGTTGGATAAGTGGAATGTTAGCAGGAAAAAGTATAGGTGATAAAAGTGGTAAGAGTTAGACAAGTTAAGGTTAATATTGAACGTAACGATAAAGAACATATTATAAAAGCTATTACTAAAAAAATAAAAGTGGTTAAAGAAGATATTATTGATTATAAAATAATAAAAAAATCAATTGATGCAAGAGATAAAAATAATATTTTCTATGTATATGAACTTGATGTTTTATGTGATAGGGAAGATAAAATATTAAAAGAAAACAAAAATAAAGATATTTTTAAAACTCCAAAAGAAACTTATCATTTTTCAATTTCCGGGACAATTCCTTTAAAAGAAAAAATAATAATTATTGGCAGTGGACCAAGTGGTTTGTTTGCAGCTTATATGTTAGCTAGTGCTGGTTATAAACCTTTAGTTCTTGAAAGAGGAGAAAAAATTGAAGATAGGATTAAAACAGTTGAAGATTTTTTTATAACTAATAAATTAAATAAAAATTCTAATATCCAATTTGGTGAAGGTGGGGCAGGAACTTTTAGTGATGGAAAACTTAATACATTAACTAAAGATAAATTTAATAGGAATAAAAGAGTTTTCGAAATATTTGTAGAAAATGGAGCACCAGAAGAAATAATGTATGAGGCTAAGCCACATATTGGAACAGATATTTTAAGAAAAGTAATAATAAATATGCGAAACAAAATTATTTCTATGGGTGGAGAATTTCGTTATAACTCTATGGTTACTGATTTAATAATAGAAAATAACTCAATTAAAGCTTTAGAAATAAATGAAAAAGAAATTATTAAAGCACAAATTGTAGTTTTAGCAATTGGTCATTCTGCTAGAGAAACTTTCTATATGTTAAAAGAAAAAGGTGTTTTATTAAAAAGTAAAAATTTCGCAGTAGGTATTAGAATTGAACATCCACAAGAGATGATTAGTAGAAGTCAGTATGGTGACAAATATAAATTATTGAACCCAGCTAGTTACAAACTTACTTATCAAACAAAAAAAGGTCGAGGAGTATATTCTTTTTGTATGTGTCCAGGAGGTTTCGTAGTAAATGCATCAAGTGAAGAAGGATATTTAGTAGTTAATGGAATGAGCAATTTTAAAAGAGATGAAGTTAATGCTAATAGTGCTATTGTTGTTACAGTTAACAAAGATGACTTTGGAAATGATCCACTTTCAGGAGTAGAGTTTCAGAAAATATTAGAAAAAAAAGCTTATGAAATTGGTTCCGGATTAATACCAGTTCAACTTTATAAAGATTTCTTAAAAGGACGGATTAGTAAAAGTATTGGTGAAGTTATCCCAAATACTAAAGGTGACTATAATTTTTCTGATTTAAATCAATTACTCCCTCCTTATATTATTGAAGCCATAAAAGAAGCAATCCCATATTTTGATAAAAAAATAAAAGGTTTTGCAAGGGAAGATGCAATTTTACTTGGTATAGAAAGTAGAACTAGTTCTCCTATAGTAATTGTTAGAAATGAAGCAGGGGTTTCTAATATAGAAGGGTTATATCCTTGTGGAGAAGGAGCAGGATATGCAGGTGGAATTACTACATCTGCAATAGACGGAGTAAAAATTGCAGAAAATATTGCAAAAATTTATAAGAATTAAAAAGAAATAACACTAAAAAATAAGAGTGTTTTTCTTTTGTTTTAAAGAAAGTGAATTTTTAATTGTATAACATAAGTTATTTTATGTTATAATAAAAAATATAAAATTAGGAGGAAAAATGAATTATTACAAAACAGATTGGTTAATTATTATAATAACATTTATTATAACTTTAGGTGCACAAGCATTTATAAATATAACTTATAGAAAAATGAGAAGGATAAATTCAAAAGGTGGTATGACAGGCGCTGATACAGCAAGAAAAATTCTTGATAGTAACGGTTTAGAAAATATTAAAGTAGTAGAAACAAATGGTGTTTTAAGTGATCATTATGATCCGAATAAAAAAGTAGTTAGATTATCTCCAGATATTTTCAGTAATAGCTCAATAGCATCAATTAGTGTTGCTGCTCATGAGTGTGGTCATGCAATACAAGATAAATTAAATTACAAGTTTTTAGTTTTTAGAAATAATATAGTTCCTTTTGTAAATATTGCATCTACAATGGGCTATGTTGTTATTATGATAGGACTATTCACATCAGCATTAGGATTTTTATGGTTAGGAATTATTTTAGAAGTAGCCATTTTAATGTTTCAATTAATAACTCTACCAGTTGAATTTAATGCATCAAAAAGAGCGCTAAAAGAAATTGAGGAATTAAAAATTTTAAATGTAGAAGAAAAAAAACTAAGTAAAAAAATGCTAACAGCAGCAGCATTAACATATGTTGCCTCTGTAGCAACAGCAGTATTAGAAATTTTAAGATTAATATTAATTGCTAACTCAAGAAATGATGATTAGAAAGAGGAATTTATGATTACGTTTGTAAAAAATATTGAAGAGGCTAATTGTATTACACATAGTGGTACATTTCATGCAGATGATGTTTTCGCAACAGCATTTTTAGAATTATATTTAAATGATATCAAGATATTTAGAACTAATATGATTAATTCAGAAGAAATTGATAAAAATGTATTAGTTTATGATGTTGGACGAGGAATATTTGATCATCATCAAATTGGAGCTTTAAAAAGAGAAAACGGGATTACTTATTCCTCTTTTGGACTCCTTTTTAAAGAATTTGGAAAAAAATATTTAGAAAAAATAAATATAAAAGATATAGATGAAGTATTTAATGGTATTGATAAAGATTTAATTGAAGGGATTGATGCCGATGATAATGGTCAATTTCCCAAAATAGAAGCTATTTATAAAGTAAAAACTTTAAGTAATATTATAAAATTATTTAATCCAAGTTTTAATGCAAACGAAGATGAAAACACTCAATTTTTAAAAGCTATAAATTTTGCTAAAAGTATTTTAGAAGAAGAAATTTTACATATAAACGGAAAAGTAATAGCTAATAAAAAAATAATTAATATTATAAAAAATATTCCAATAGATTCAAAATATCTTATTTTAGAAGAATATATCCCTTATGAAGAAACTATTTTAAATGAAGAAAGTGCTAATAATTTACTATTTATTGCATTTCCATCTAATAGAGGAGGATACGCTATAAAAACGCTTCCTAAGGATAAAGAAGATCAAACACCAAGAGAAGAGTTCCCTCTTGAATGGGCAGGGTTAAGTGATGAAAAATTAGAAAAAATATCCAATATAAAAGGTTTAAAATTTTGTCATTTAGGAAGATTTATCGTAAGTTGCGAAAATATTGATACAGTTTACAAAGTTTTAAATTTTTTATGTAAAAAAATTTAAAAAAGCTTACATTACATAATAAATATGATATAAATATATAGAAAGAGGTGTAATAAATGTATTATGATGCAAAAAAAGAAATAATAAAAAGTGCTATCTATATAGCATTAACCTTATTATTAGCAATTATTTTAACATACTTTATATATAATAAATTTCAAGTTAAAAGAAATATAGATTTTAATTCAGATTCTTTAGATGTTACTTATCACGAATCAACTGGTGACAAAATTACTATTAATAAAATAACACCAGTAACTGATTCAGTTGGACTATCTTCTAAATCTTATAACATTACATTAAAAAACAATTTAACAGAAATTGTAAATTACAAAATAAAAATCTTAGATGATTTAAAAACTATCTCTTTAGATGAATGCCATGAAAAGTTAATTCCAAAAGAAGATATAAGAATATCAATTAAAGAAGGAAATAAAGAAAATAAAATTTATAATTTAAACGATTTAGAAAATAATACAATTTCAATTTCAAAAATAGAAGCTTTAAATACTAAAGAAATATCTATTAGATTATGGATTAATCATAATAGTATTTTGCCATTAGGAAGCAATCTTCATTATCATGGACTTATGCAAGTTATTGAAGATGATAAAAGTATAGCAATCAATAAATAAAGGAGATAATCATGGAAATAAATTTAGCTTTATTACATAGCAATAATGTTGAAGAAATAGATATTACAAATTCTTATACATTAGATTCAATGTATTATAAAAATACCGATATAATTCATCTAAATCCTATAAATGTTAAAGGAAAAATTTATAGAAAAGAAAATGAAGTTGGAGATCTAGTAGATTTTATTGAATGCTCTATTAATGGAGTAATGATTTTATCAGATTCAATTTCTTTAGAAGAAGTAAATTTTCCTTTTGAAATTGAATACAATGATGAAATAGAAGAAAATTGCAAAAAAAATGAAAATACACTTGATATTTTTTGCTTTTTATGGGAAAATATTGTCCTAGAGGTCCCCTTACAGTTTACTAAGGTTGAAGATCTCAGTAAATTTCATGGGGATGGATGGAAATTAATTAGTGAAGATGAACTAAAAAATAATAACAATCCATTTAGTGATTTATTAAATGATTTTGAAAAGGAGTGAAATATAATGATGAAATTAGACATTCAAATGTTTGCTGTTCCTTTCCGTAAGGTTTCTAAAACTAGAAAGAGAATGAGAAGAAGTCATAATGCTATGGAAATTCCTGGAATGACTAAATGCCCTAGTTGTGGTGAAATGATTAAACCTCATAGAGTTTGTCCAAAATGTGGAAGTTATAAAGGAAAAGTAGAAGTAGCAAAAAAAGAAGAAGCGTAAATTTAAACTGTCTATAAACAGACAATAAAAAAATACTTTAAGAAAAACCTAGATAAGTTATACTTATCTAGGTTTTTCTTATATATATAAACAAATAAATTATTAATAAATATATAATTTGATTTATTAATAAAAATAATTTATAATTAAAATAATAGGATAGTAAGATAGGCGATGATTTAATGAATAATAAAATACGAAAAAATCATATAAAAATTTCACTAATTGAACTATTTTGTACTGTAATAGTATTAGGTACTTTATTAGCTATGGGAATAGTTGGACTTTCTGATTTAACTTCTAAAATGAATAATAAAAAAGAATTACCAAATGAAGAGATAGTAGTAAAAGCTTGTAAAAAATTTATTAATGAGAATTTTGAAGAAAGACCAAAAAATATCGGAGAGGTTAAATATATAAAACTTAATGATTTAAAGTTAAAGAAATATTTAAAAAAAGATATTAAAAAAAATAATTCTCTTTGTATGAAAAACTCATATATAAGAGTTTATAAATATTCAAATAATAATTATAGTTATATTCCATATATTTACTGTGGAAGCGAAAGTAAACAAAACATAGAATTAATACCAGAACCTACAGTAGAAATAAAATTTATGGATAAAAATAATGAAATTGATTATAAAAAAAGAGATATAATTAACAATAATCTTCTAATTAATTTAAATGGAGGAATGAATAAAACCTCAGAATATATAGGAATAGATAATTACAATTTTAAAATATCAACAAAAGAAGCAAGTAAAAATGATTACTTAGAAAAATATAGTTCTGAAAATATAAAAGCAAATTATGAAGAAAAAATAAATTTAACAAAAAAACTAAGCGATTATATTGAAATAACTAATATAGAATCTATTAAATTTGAAATAACAATAAAAAATATTGTAGGAATAGAAAAAACATATACTTTCTATTTTTAATAAAAACTAATATTGTCAAATAAAATGTAAAATATAATTTACGTAAAATACTTTAATGTAAATAAATTTTATATATTTTTTTTAAAAAAGATGTAAACGTTTACACTTTTTTTTAAAATATAAAAAATATTTACAAAATGTTACAATAAACTTATACATAAAAGAAATGACTAATTAAAAGATAAAAAAATAGTATTTTACAATTATTTAAATAATATTATTAATTTTTATAGAATACTTTTATTTTATGTGCTACAATGTTTTTGGAAAATGGAAGGTGAAGTTATATATGGCTTATATAAAATTTAAAGAACTAGCAAAATATTTTGATTTTAAAACAGAAGTGAATGAAGAATCATTACAAGATTATGCTAAAGAATACATAGATAATGATAAAGAACGTTTTGTTTTTGCATATAAAAATAGTAAAGATTATATTGTTTTTACAGACAAAAGAATGATTCTTTTTGATCGAGATACTTTAGCTGTATATTATAAAAAAATTCATATTATTCCTTATAAATCAATCTCATCAAGTGCAATTAATTATAAACCTGGTAAAGTAGAGTTATTATTTAGTCTAGATAGTGGATATCAACTACACATAAACTTTATTGAAATGAATCACGATAAAAAAGAACGAATTAAAAAGATTTATAAGATTATGAATAGTGTTAATATTTAAAAGGTGAGGTTTGTTTATGGATGGAAATAGAAATAAAAAATCCAATATTTTTGTATTTATAAGAAGTTAATTAATTAATGAAAATTAACTTATGAAAGAGATCCCAATACTGACTATAGATTATATTTGGATTTAGCGACAGAAACATATTATAAAATCGATAAAGATAAATGTTTAGATTTCGAAACGGAAAATATCGTGCTATATCTTCCAATTTCTGAGTATTCTAATACAGAATATTTAAAAAGATTTTATGAGTTAAAAACTAAATATGAAAACCAATTGTTAATTTCCCAATCAGTAAGAATTAAAGAAGAATTACAAAAAGAATATGAAAAGAAATACAAAGAGATTTATCCATATTTTCAAGAGATTGAAACAGTTCTAAAGATACCTATTGATGAATATTTAAATTCTCATGATGAAGATGGTTTTATAGAAAATTATTGTTTGCCCGATGAAGTAAAATTAAGAGTTAAATTATATAGAAAGCAAAAAAATAACTTAAATAATAATTAATTTTATTAAATAAAAAAAGAAATTACTAGAATATAATTTTGGAAATAAAGTATCCAAAATTATTTTTTTATTGATAAATTCTAAAAATATAAATACATAAATTTTTTCTTTTTTTAAAAAAAATTAGAAAAAAGTCAAATTCTGTTGACAAAAGAAAAATTTTAATATTGAATATATAAACGAGACATTCAAAAAATTATTGAGAGGTGTGTTTATGAAAAAAACAAAAAAAGCTTGGTATAAAAAAATAAGCAATTGGTTATTTATTATTGGTTGTGCAATTTTAGTAACAATTCTTTCAATTAATTTATATATTATGATTCAATCAAAAGTTAATCCAAATAAAGTACCTAGTGTATTTGGATACAAACCATTTATTGTTTTATCTGGATCAATGGAGACTGAAATTCATAAAGGTGATTTAGTATTTACTAAAATAATAAATCCAAAAATTTTAAAAAAGAATGATGTAATTGCTTTTAGAGATGCCGCAAAAACTGTAACAACTCATAGAATTATTGATGTTATTCAAGAAGATGGAGAAAAGTATTTTATTACTAAAGGTGATGCTAACTATTCCCAAGATCAAAATTTAGTTGAGTTTGATGATGTTGAAGGACTTTATTTATTTAGAATTCCTGGAATTGGAAGTATGATGAATACTTTAGCAAAACCTACAACTATAATTATAGTTTTATTAGTAATAACAGTTCTATTTGCATTAGGATTTACTTTATCTACTAAGAAACAAAGAGAAAACGAAAGAAAAGAATTTATGGAATTCAAAAAATTAAAAGAACAATTAGAAAAAGAAGTAGAAGAAAAAGAAGCAAATAAGAAAAAGAAAAATTAAGCATTGGTAAATCCTTTTATAAAAAGGTTTACATAGATGGAAAGTTAATCTTCCAAATTTAACACAACTATTGAAGGGAGGTGAAACAATGAAGAAAAGAACAATGACATTATTCGCTTTACTAGCTTTAGTAACAATTACAAGTTATGCTGTAAGTGGAACTTATGCTAAATACACTTATAACTTTGATACAAGTGATAGCGCAAGAGTTGCTAAATGGGGAGTTAATAAAACAATTAGTATTGATTTATTTAACGATTCATATATCGCTAAAGATGCAGATGCAAACGAAACAGATGTTGCTTCTAAAGACGGAGAAAACGTTGTTGCTCCAGGTACTGAAGGATTCTACGCTTTCGAATTAGATTTAACTAATACTGGAGTACCAGAAACTAACTACATTATTAAATTTGCTAATATCACAGCAGATAAAACTGTAGGAAGTGAAACTATCAAAGCAACTCAAGATAATATCAAAGTTGGTGGTAAAGCTAAAATGACTTATTATCTAAAACAAGTTACTACACCACTTGCTGATAATGCAACATTTAAAGATGTTGGATTTACTGAAGCAGATGGAACAACACTTGCTGCTGGAGTTGAAACAACAGACGATATCAATGAATTAGTTACATTTATTCAAAATAAATATAACAATAATGTTTATGCTGCAAACGCAGTAGATGACAGCAAATGGGTTATCGGATGGAAATGGGATTTCACTGAAGGAGATTCTGAAGATTTAACAGATACTCAATTAGGTAATGCTACAGATTTAGCAACAGTTGTTTTAAGCCTAAATATTACTATTGAACAAACTGAATTAAAAGCTGTTACAAACAGAAGTTAATTTGATAGTTATTCTATGGAAGTTAATTTAACTTCCAAATAAGCCTATGATAATCATAGGTTTATTTGAAAATTGAATTTATAAGAAAAGGAGGAAGTATGAAAAAAAGGCTTGAAGAAGCTTATGAAAAAAACAGAAAATTAATTACTTATACAATTATAATTATTATTGTCATATTATCATTAATTATGAGCTGTAGCTTAACATCTACTTCCTTTGGAAGAATAGGAAATGAATTTGGTAATGAAGGGGACTTTTCTATCAAAAATGATATTAGAGACTTTAGAACAATTCGTAATTATCAATTAAGATTTGAAAAAAGTCATCTAAAAATGTCTCTTAGTGATGCAAAATATAAATTAAGATTTATAGAAGATCATATTAGTCCTAAAAAATTTACATGTACAACTAATGATGCCGAGGTCGCAACATGCTATGTTGTAAATGATCATGTTGTCATCAATCCTAAAAAAGAAGGAATAGTACACATTTTATTAGAAACTAAAATAAATCATACTATTTATCAAGCAACTGCAACTATTGTGATAGGTCGTCCAACCAAATTTATAAAACTATCAAATAATAGTGGAGTAATTAATTTAAATGAAACTAATCAAATTTTAGTTGGCTATAGATTATTCGGTTTAAGTGGAGATGTCGTTGCAACTTCTTCAAATGAACGAATAGCAAAAGTTTATGTCAAAAATGGTTATTTAAAAATTATAGCTTATAAGCCTGGTAAAGTAGAGATTAAAGTTATGATTACTAATAATGGAATAACATACAGCGCAATTTATAATTTAACTGTAATTAGAGAAGGTAAGAAAAAAAGTAGTGATAACTATTTAAAAGACATAAAACTAAGTACAGGAAAATTAATGCCAGACTTTGATAAAAATAATAATTATTATACTGTTAAAGTAAGTTCAAAAACTAATAAAATTACTATTAAAGGAATACCTAATAGTAATAAAGCAACTATTTATTATAATGGGAAAAAAGTGTCTTCTCTAAAAGATTTACCATTAAAGTATGGAGATAATACCGTAGTTATAAAAGTAGTAGCCGAAGATGGTACAACAAGAGATTATATAATTAATATTTATAGAGATATAGAAAGAGAAAGTAATAGTTATTTAAAAGATATTATTGTTACTGCTAATAACAAAAAGTTAGACTTAACTCCAAAATTCTCAAAAGATAAATATAATTATAAGGTAGTAGTATCTGCTGATACAGAAGAAGCAACAATTGAAGGAATACTAAGTAGTAAAAAAGCAACTATTTACTATAATGGAAAAAAAGTGTCTTCTCTAAAAGATTTACCATTAAAGTATGGAGATAATACCGTAG
>CAJUTW010000027.1:15561-20255 GCA_910589335.1 uncultured Bacilli bacterium
TTATAAAAGTAGTAGCCGAAGATGGTACAACGAGAGATTATACTGTCAATATATATAGAGAATCAAAATATGAAATAAAATTTGATAAAGATTCTTATGAATTCTCTTTATATACAGAAAATTTAGATTGTGCTATTCCATATAAAGTTTATAAAAATGGTGTTTTAATAGATAATTATGATTTAAAATTAATAAAAGCAGAACTTAGTAAATCGTTAAATGATTTCACAAGTATAGAGTTACCTGAAAAAGGTATTATAATTCTAAAACCTGATATTACAAAAATCGATAATAACACTAAGTCTGGAAATTTAACTTTAAATTATAATGAAAATAAAACATCAACAACAGTTACTTTTAAAAAAGAAGAGCCTATCTTAAACTCATTAAATGATAATATTAAATTATATATTTCTAAAGATTCTAATGGCAAATTAACTGGAGCTACCGATATTTTATTAAATACTAATCTATTTACCAGAGAAACAACTAAAAAAGTAAGTGAAGATAAAAAAGAAATAGTAATTTGTTCAAAAAAATATAAAGATACATGTATAACTATAAAAACAGACAGTTCTTTAATAGAGTTAGATTATACAAATACAGAAATAGGTCCTATACACTTACCAATTACTGTTATAGGAAATGATGAAGGAACAGCTATTCTTAATGTAACTGGTAAAGTAAATGGAAAAGAATTTGAGAATTTAAAAATATCTATTGATATAATTCGTAAATACATAGTGACATTAGATGCTAATGGCGGAGAATTCGAATTTGGAGATACTGAAATAATTAATAAAATAACTAAAAAACAATCAATAGATTTATCAGACTTTGGAGAACCTTACAAAGTTGATGAAAAAGATGAATGTAAGACTTATAAATTTATTGGTTATAGTAAAACACCTGATGGAAAAGTTATTTATAATTTAGAAAATAAAAAAATTATATCTAATTTAGATGATGATTTAAAATTATATGCGATTTATGAGTCTAAAAGTACAAGTGTATCAAATAATCCTAAAAAACGTACTCTTTGGTTAGTAGCCGATGGAAGTGATAATTCTAATGAGCTTCCTATATTTCACAATGAAAAATATTTTAAACTACATAAAGAAGATAAAGTGATTTACCCAGGAGCAACTGGAAGCTATATAATGAACTTTACAAACGATAGTAAAGATACCATTGTAATTAAAGGAATAAAATTAGTTGAAGATACAATTTGTATTGAAAAAAACGGTTGTTTGAATATGGGATATATTATCAAATATAGTCCACCTTCAATAACAAAAGAAACCATATATTATTATGGAAAAGAAAATAATTATAAAATTCTTAATAAAGATGTTGATCCAAGAAATATCAACTATAAAGGAAAACAAATCAATTTTAAAGATTATAAAGGGGAGATTACATTAAAATCCAAAGAAAAAGTTACAATTCCACTTTTATGGAAATGGGTTGAAATAGATGAAGATTCTGATAAATTAGACACTTTAATAGGTAATCAAGCAGCAGATAGTGAATATGATGAAACTCTAAATGATAAATATAAAATATCAATCGGATTAGATATTGAAATCTATAACAATAAATGTAATCAAAGGTAAAATTCATGAATTTAAAAAGAATAAAAAAAATTATATCAAAAATTAGTTCTCTTTTCATAATCATTTTATTAACACTGAGTCTTTATAACTTTATAAATATAAAAATATTAAAAAAAGATTTAGTAACAGTATTTGGTTATGCAATGTTAGAAGTTATATCTGGTTCTATGGAGCCTACAATAAAAGTAGGAGACTTAATAATAATTAACACAAAAGAAAAAAATTACAAAACTAATGATATTATAACTTTTTATGATGAAGAAAATAGTTTTGTAACTCATCGTATAATTTCAAATAAAAAAAATAAAGTTAAAACAAAAGGGGATGCAAATAATACCGATGATGGAGAAATTTTAAAAAATAAAATTGTTGGTAAATATATTTGTAAAATAAATGGTTTAGGAAAAACAATAGCATTTTTAAAAAAACCATTAACTATTATTATAGTTTTTATAACAACCATAGTAATATGTTATATAACTTCTATAGATAAAGGGCAAGAATTAGAATTAAAGAAAAGAGAACAAAAGCAATTTGAAGAATATTTAGATGATAAAGAAAAATTTATCAAAAAAACAAAGCAAAATATTAAAAGAAGAATAAACAGAAAAAAGAATAAAAAGTCGAAGAAAGGAAGAAAGCGTAAAAAGGGGAAAAAATAATTGAAGTAGGTGAACAACGTGAAAAGTCTATTACAAAATAAAAGATTCAGAATAAATTTATACAAGTGGTTAGGAATGTATGTAGGTGTGATAGCACTTTTCACATCAGTTGTAACTTATTCAAAATATATGAGTGAAATAAGTAGAAGCGATAATGCCAGAGTTGCAAAATTCGATATTGCCGTTGACTATAATGGAGCAGAAAATTGTAAATCTGGTTCTAAAGAAGCTACTTGTTTAGTAGGGAAATACCGTCCAACAAGTGAAATTCCATATTATTTTACTGTTAATACAAAAAATCTAGAAGTAAGAACATTTTTTGTTTTAAGTATAAATATAGATTCAATGTTTGAAATAGTAAAACTTGAAAAATTAAAAGATGGAACAACAGATGAATATGAACTAGTTGACTTGAAAAATAATCAAATTAAAGAAATTGTAGAAGCAAGAAAAGGAAAAGAAACAAAATATAAATTAACTATTAAATATAATGGAGCTAAAATAGTTCGTGATGAATTTAACAATCCATTATATTATGATGAAACAAAAGCAGAAGACGAAATGTTACCATCTAAAATAGTTACTGTTGATTATTCAGCTTTACAAATAACAGCTAGTGAGATGAGGGAGGTAGCAGAATAATGAAAAATAATTTTATAAAATCTCTTATATATACAATTATTTTTATAGGAAGCATTAGTTTAGCTACTTTTCCTACATCATATACAAAATATAACGAAAAAGAACTAGAAGTTTTAAAATATTCGTCAGAATTAATATCTTTAAATAAATCAGAAGAAACATCTAAAGAATTAGTTACATTTAATAATGATGTAACAACAGCGACTGTAAAATTAAACATTCCTAAAAATAACGCTGAATATTTAGAAAATGTTACTAAGAACATCTATAATTTAAATATTCCAAACGGTTGTACAACAACTATAGATACATTTGAAATTAATGATGAAAATAGTAAAGAAATTTCTCTAATTTGTGATTTAAATAATTCTAATATAGTTAAAAATGAAACAGATGGTACTAAAACTTTAAATTTTAATGTACAAATAGATGAACAAATAAATGAAGATATTATTCCATTTAGATATAAAGAGTTTACTATTAACCAAGAAATTCCCGAAAAAGAAATCACTAAAGAAGTAAATGAAGAAGAGAATTTCTTAGATATTAATAAATTAAAACAATTTCAATCAAAAATAACTGAAATAATTATTGCAAAAGATAAATATAAAAACTATTCATCAGAAGTGACTAGTTATATTAATAGTGCAAATTTAGAAAATAATCAATTTGAATTACGTGGTATTGAAGTTAAATATCAAGAAGCAACTGACGAGTTCTTCTATCAAATAGATGAAAATTTCTTAGGATATGCTAGAACATATGCAAGTAACCAAGATTCTAGTGAAAATAATACCATGATTTTCTCAACAGAAGATAAAGAAAGTTTAGAGAATGTTTTTGAATTCTATTTAAATGAATATTATTCGAAAGATTTAAATTCAGTTTATTTAATATTAAATTATATCAAATCTAACCAGGGAATTAGTTCACTTATTTTAGAAGATAAAAATATTAATGGAATTACAAAAAAATCATCAACTGAAATAGAAATAAACGAAGAAATTATGACTTATCTAAAAGATTTAAATACAAAAAACACTTCATATATATATAATGGTACAAGTAATCAAATAGAAAAGATTTTTATAGCTCTTATTGATACCAATGAAAATATCCCAAACTCTTTAAAAGAAGAAATAAAACAAAACCAAGAATTAAAAAATTTAATTTATAAAGAATATAATCAAAATGATTCAACAACAAACTATATATTTATAAAAAATGAAGTAACATCTATTTTAATAGAGATAATAAATACTCAAGAATATAAAAAGTTAAATTATACAAATTTAAACATTTTAGAAACTGAAGATTTAATATCAATAGAACTTAAATTTATTAAAGATAATATGCCGGCAAAAGAAAATTATCAAGAAATAATTAAAGTATTTGAAAAAGAATTTAATGCTATTTATGATAAAGACTCATTACAAGAATCAAATGAATTAACTGACTTTATATTAAAATTTAATTTAACTATAAATAAAAATGAAAATATTGAAGTGAATGATCAAACTACAGAAGATAATCAAAATACAACTTATAACAAAAATACTGTATTAGAGCAAATACCAAAAGAAGAAAATAATAATAACAACTCTAATGAATTATCAAAACAACAGACAGAAAATAATCCAAATGACCAATCTATAAAAAATGAACTCAAAAATTAAAAATATTGATGCAAATCTACTCTTAATTTGTAAATTTTAATAATGTGTTAGTGTAAAGAGTTTTGGGGGAGAGAGTTAAGAAAGTTGAGTCTTAATAA
>CAJUTW010000028.1:0-420 GCA_910589335.1 uncultured Bacilli bacterium
TTATTAAGACTCAACTTTCTTAACTCTCTCCCCCAAAACTCTTTACACTAACTATCTTTTTAGACGTAGGGCATTAATTGTAACTGTTAAGCTGCTTAAAATCATCATTAGACAAGCAAACATTGGATTAATATGTACATTTTTAATTAATCCCATAGATATAGGTATCATTATAATATTATAAATAAATGCCCAAAAAAGATTTTGTTTGATATTTCTTAATGTTTTTTTGCTTATTTTAAATAAATCTAATATTTTTAAGAGATTATTTACAATTATTACATCTGCAGAGCTAGTTGCAATGTCAGTTGCTCCTTTTAAAGAAATACCAATAGTTGCACTTGATAAACTTGGAGCATCATTTATTCCATCTCCAACCATAATAACATTATTTCCTTTAGTAATTAAATCATTAATGAA
>CAJUTW010000028.1:430-19425 GCA_910589335.1 uncultured Bacilli bacterium
GGTTTTACTTCGGCAACAACATTATAAATATTTAATTCCTTAGCAATTTTTGTTGCTGTTATTTTATTATCACCTGATAACATAATTACTTCTAAACTGTTCTTTTTTAATTCGTTTACTAATTTTTTTGATTCTTTTCTAATAGTGTCTTTTAAGCCAAATGTTGCTAAGACTTTATTATTTTTAACAAGATAAATTATGCTATTACCATCTTCTGCCATAGCTAGTTCTTCTTTTTCATAGGAGTTAATAATATCTAATTTCTTTAAAAGAGATGAATTACAGGCATAATAGATTGTTTTATCATCTTTAGCTTTTACTCCAAACCCTGATAAGTCTTCTGTTGTGAAATCATATGAAGTAGTAATTTTATTTTCTTTTAAATATGTAATTATTCCTTTAGCAATCGGATGAGTACTATTTTTTTCTATAGAACCTAGTATATTTAAAAGTTCTTTATCATCTAAATCACAATGATTGTTAATTTTATTAATGCTTAAACTTCCATTAGTAAGTGTACCAGTTTTATCAAATACTACAATATTTACTTTGTTTATTGACTCTAATATTTCACTATTTTTAATTAATATTCCTTTTTTTGCTGTATTACCTATTGCGATTACCATAGCTAATGGTGTTGCAAGACCTAAACTACAAGGACAAGCTACCACTAATACTGTAATAAATTTTACAATAGCTGATGAAAAGTCGGACATAAAAATATTAATTAAAAAAGTTATTAAAGCTAAGGATAAAACTATTGGAACAAAATATCCACATATTTTATCGGCAATTCTTGATATGGGAATTTTAGAATTTGTTGCTTCAACTACTAGTCTTACTATTTCAGAAATTGTAGAGTCTTTTCCAATTCTTTCTGCTTTGTATTCAATTGGTCCTTCATAATTAATACTCCCAGCTATTACTTTATCACCTTCTTTTTTTAAGATAGGGAGACTTTCACCTGATATAAATGACTCATCGATATGTGTTGTACCTTTTACTATTTCTCCATCTACAGCAATTTTGTCTCCTGGAAGACCAATTAAAATATCATTTAATTTTATTTCGTCAATTGTTACTTCTTTATAATGTTCCTTATCCTTTATTCTAGCAACATGTGGTGTTATTTGAACTAAACCAGTAATTGCATCCTTTGTTTTATTTTTACTTTTTTTATCAATATATTTACCTAATTTAATAAAGTATATTACAAAAGCTGTTGATTCAAAATACATGGTATGAATAAAAGAGTTATTTCCTAGAAAAACCATAATTACTGAGAATAAACTATATAAGAAACTACTAATTATTCCAAGTGTTACTAAAGTATCCATATTTGGCATTAAATGTATTAATTTTTTTATTCCTGATGTAATAATTTCTAAGCCATATATTAAAAATGGAATTGTCATTATTAATAAAGTTATAGAATAAATATATGGAAATTTAGATGGATTAAAAATTTCAATGATAGGTAAATTTAACATATGACCCATTGAAATATACATTAAAACAAAGCCTAATACTCCATATATAATTAGAGGAGTAATTGTTTCTTCTTCTTTTTGTAATAAATAATTTTCATCACCTAATGATTCAAATCCTGCATCCTTAATATATTGTTCAATTTCAGAAATATCTAAATCATCATTATAAATAATATTTGCTGTTTTTAAGACTAAATTAACTTTAGCTTCTTTAATTTTTGGTTGCTTATTTAAATATTTTTCTAAGCCATTTGAACAAGCACTACAGCTCATACCACCAATTCTTAAAATAACTTTTTTCATATGTCACCTACTTATTTTACTTTGAATCCTAATGTTTCGATAATATTTTTAATATCTTTTTTATTTAATTTTTCATATTCAATTTCAGCATTTTTTTCTTTTAGATTAACTTTTGCACTTATTATTTCATTTTCTTTTAATAAAGCTTTCTCTACTCTACTTTTGCAACTTTCACAATGCATTCCTTCAATATTAATAACTATTTTATTCATTATAATCACCTATAATTATTATACATTTTATTAAGTATTAGTGCAATTTTATATTAATAAAAATTATTTTATTGATTTAAATGAAATATATCAAGAAAGATACTCTACATATATTACTATAAAGATGATAATTTTTAAGTTTTTTACTAAAAATTTAGTCAAAAGATATTTAAAGATAAGGAGGATTTATGCTTCGTGATGTAATAAAGGTTATAAAAGAAAAAGATCCTGCGATTAAATCAACTTTTGAAGTGTTGTTATATCCAGGATTTAGAGCTTTAGTTTATTATAAATTTTCTCATTGGTTTTATCTTAGAAAACATTTTTTTATTGCAAGATGGTTATGTGAGAGAGCTAAAAGAAAAACTGGTATTGAAATACATCCAGGTGCAACTATTGGAAAGAGATTATTTATTGATCATGGTATGGGTATTGTAATTGGTGAGACGGCTATAATTGGTGATGATGTTACAATTTATCATGGAGTTACTTTAGGTGGAGTTAGTACAGCTAAGAAAAAAAGACATCCTACTATTGGTAACAATGTAATGATTGGATGTTGCTCTATTATACTTGGAGATATAAAAATTGGTAATAACTCTAAGATTGGTGCAAATAGTGTAGTTTTAAAAAATGTTAAAAGTAATACTACAGTAGTTGGTATTCCTGCAAAAAAGATAAAATAAGTGTTAATGGACTTAAAAACTTTCCACTAAAAAATTGGAAAGTTTTTTTAAGGTGCTTAAAACAAAAATGTTTTATGATCAAGAAGTTAACTATAAAACATTAGATGAATTAATTTTAGCTATAGATGACTATATTTAATTATTATAATAATGATAGAATAAAAGTAAAATTAAAAGGACTGTCACCTATAAAATAGGTTACAATCCTCTATTTAATAACTATTATAAAATGTCCAACTTTTGGGGTTCATATCAAACTAACTAATTATTCCTAAATAAATTATATTAAACATTTGTTTTGTAACAACAAGAAATCATTGTAGAATTTAAACTTTAATTATAGTTATTTACTTGTAACAAAAATAGTTACATATTTTATTTTTAGTTTACGATGTCTTATGATATCTTTTTTTAATTTATTTTCTAAGATAGTGACTTCTCTTAAACTTGTTTCAGGATCTAGTTCGATTGTTAATTGTAATTTGTAATATGAACCATATTTAATTAAATCATATTTATAGTTTTTAATTAGTGTATTTTCTTCTAATAATAAGTTAATATTTTTATTTTCTTCTTCATCTGATTCAATTTCTCCTATTAAAGATAAAGAATTATCAAATATAATATTAAAAGATGTTTTTAAGACTATTAGCCCTATTAAAATTGATCCTATTACATCCGCTTTTTCAAGAATTGGAAATTTATTAGAAAATTGTAAAATTATAGTTATAATTGCTACTCCTATTGTTGAATATAAATCAGCTTTAGATTCTTTATATGATGTGATTAAAACTTGAGAATGAATTTTTTTTCCTACTTTATACATAATTTTTATGGCTATAAATTTCAGAATAAAGACAATTATTAATACAAGCATTATTGAAAATGGAGGTATAACTGATGGTTTAAAAAAGCTACTTACTATAATATATAATCCTAATATAAATAAAACTATACCAACAAATAAATTAGAAAGATATTCTATTTTTCCAAAACCAAATGGATGATATTTAGTTGGCTTTCTTTTTGAAAATTTTGCTCCTATTAAACAGACTATATCTGTTATAAAATCACTAAAAGTATGCATTCCATCAGCAAATAAAGAACCAAGTCCATAGAATAGTCCACTTACAATTTTTATTATTGAAATAATTAAATTATTTATCATACTATAAATTAAAATTTTTAATTCTTTTTTCATTTTTATCACCTATTTTTAAAATATAATTTTATTTGATTTAGTATCTTTAAAAACATATAATTTAGCAGGTTTTTTTCCTACAAAACTTTTTGTTTTATTTGTATCTACTATTATTCCACTGTTTAATAGTTTTTTTCTAAAATTACGACGATCTAATTCTTTTCCAAGGACTGTTTCATATATTTTTTGAATTTCTGGTAAAGTAAATCCATTTGGATATAATTGATTAAGGATATTTGAAGACATAACTAATTTTTTTATTTCTTCTATTGTTTTATTTATTATAGTGTTATGATCATATGCTAAATCTTTGGGAATTTCGTCAATTGTAAACCATTTTGCATCTTTTGTTTTTGTAGTTTCTTTTAAGATATCGGCTTTTTCAATATCTACTGTGCCTACAAAACTAAAACATATCATTCTTTGAAGTGGTGAACGATTAATATCATCAAACACTTGAACCATAGTTAAATCAATACCTTTTATATTAGTTTTTTCTTTTATTTCTCTTGTTGCTGCATCCATTAATTTTTCATCATTATACATTGCTCCACCTACTAGAGCCCATTTGTTTTTATATGGTTCATTTTTTCTTCTAATTAATAAAACTTTAAAGTTACCTTTATCGATTGTAAAAATTGTTGTTAGAACATGAATTCCAATATTTTTATATTTTATATTAGTTAATTCCATAATTTCTCCTTTTATAATATTATTTATTTTATTTTACATATTTATTCCTAAACCTATTGGGCAATGATCACTTCCTAAAATATCTTTATAAATTGTAGTATTATCTACATGATTTATAATATCTTTTGATGTTAAAAAATAGTCAATTCGCCATCCTATATTTCTTTCTCTAACACCTTTACGATAGCTCCACCATGTATAGGCATCCTTTAAATCTTTATTAAAATAGCGAAATGTATCTATAAAACCACTATCTAATAATTGATTGAATTTTCTTCTTTCTTCATAAGTAAATCCAGCATTTCCAATATTAGCTTTAAAATTTTTTATATCTATTTCATTATGAGCAACATTAAAATCTCCACAAATTATTACAGGTTTAGTTTTTTCTAGATTTTTTAAAAAAGATCGTAATTTATCTTCAAAATACATTCTTTCTTCCATTCTACTCAAATCTCTTTTTACATTTGGTACATAATTATTTACTAAATAGAAATTGGAATATTCAATGGTTATAGTTCTTCCTTCTTTATCAAAAATACTCTCTCCTATTCCATAAATTACATTAAGTGGTTTTATTTTAGAATAAACTAATGTTCCTGAATAACCTTTTTTCTCTGCTGGAAAAAGATATTCATAGTAGTTTTCTGGATGAAAAGAATATTGTTCTTTAGTTACTTTTGATTCTTGAAGACAATAAATATCAGCATTTTCTTTATAAAAAAATTCTTCAAACCCTTTTTTTAAACAAGCTCTAAATCCTGCTACATTCCAAGAAATTATTTTCATATTTACTACTCCTTTTATATAGATTATACTATAGTTTAAATATATTTTAAAATTTATTGGATAAATATATATTTTTTGTGAATAATATAAATGGAGGTAATGTAAATGGAAAATAATATTAATACTTTAGATGAATTAAATAAAGGTTGTTCTATGGGAATGACAGCACTAGATTTTATTTTAGAAAAAGTTGAAGCGTATGATTTTAAAGAATTATTGGAGGAACAATATAAAGAATATCAAGAACTATCTAATAAGATAGATGATTTATATCGAGAATATACTAATGATGCTATTCATGAGACTTCTGTTATGGAAAAAGTTATGACTTGGTATGGTATTCAAAAAGACACAATATTAGATGATAGTGTTTCAAAACTTGCTGATCTATTAATAAATGGAACAAATATGGGGATTATTGAAGGTAGAAAATTACTAAACAATAAAACTATGGATAAAAAAGTTCATAAATTGTGTAATGAATATGTAAAAGTTCAAGAAAAATATATTGAAAAATTAAAGAAATTTTTATAGAAAATGAATTATTATAAATTAATTTTTATAATAATTTTTTTTATTTAAAATATTGATGTAATAGTAGCAACAACTTGGGAGTTAATATTTGAGGAATAAAATTTGGAAAATAATTTGTCAAAGTTATGGTATTGCCTATAAAAAATGAAGAATGACGTGTAAAATATAGATGGAAGTTTTAATGTAGATTTTGTAAACAATGTTTTTTGATAATGGAGTATTGATAATGTTACAAAAAATGAATATATGTATTCAAAATATATTTCTTAGGCTGGAATGATTAAGGAAGAAATGAGAGAATATTTTATAAATTTATTTTCTACTTTAAAAAGATGGAAATGTACTAGTGTTATATTTAAGTCTACTTGTAAAAATTTAGAAAGTCATTGTAGAGAAAAAAATTCAATTGGAGTCTGTATTTCCTACTGATATGTCTTTATTAAAATGTTTATATTTCTACTAAAAATATATCTAAAAAATGGGAGCAGGCCTATAGAAATTGGGGACCTATTTTATCCGAATTATCTATAATGTTTGATAATAGAATATAAGTTCTTTGATAATTAAATAATATATGCTATTATTTAGATAACAAAAAAGGAACTATCAAAGTTCCCGAATATCGTGGTTAGATACCGTTTACACAGAATTTTTTACACACTCTAAATATAATTAATTTTCGACTTCAATATCTCCACTTGTTGTTTTTATTTTTAATTCATTTTTTGCATAACGATCATTATTTTCAACATTAACTTCACCTGATAATGTTTCTGTTTTTATGTATGCTCCTAAGTTTTTATTTATTTCAATATCTCCACTTATTGAAGTAATATCAGAGTCATCTAATAATTCTAAGTTATCTATTTCAATATCGCCAGATGTTGTTTTTAAATTACATTTACTTTTTAAGAATTTAATAATTATTTCTCCTGATACTGACTTAGCATTTAATCTATTAACCTCATTAATTTCTATGTCACCACTAGTAGTTTCAATTTTAGCATTTTCTGCTTTTTGAACAGAAACATCTCCACTGATTGTTTTTATATTTAAATTTTGATTATTTATTTCTTCTAAATTAATATCTCCGCTTGTTGTTTTAAGATTAATTTCATACTCATAATTTTCTGGAACACTAATAACAATTTTATGAGCAGCATAATTACATATACCAATGCAAAAATAATTCTTATTTTCATTTATTTCTAGTATTTGATTTTCTTTTGTTAAAGTTAATTCTTTATCATCCTTTTCACCATAATATTTTACTTCTATGTAATTTTTAGTACTTTTTTTAATTTCAATAGCTGCTGCTTTTGTTGTTACATTAATTTCTTTAATATTATCTTCGATTTTATTTTCATAAACTAATTCACTTTTTGAAGACAGTTCAAATATATTCCAACTTTTTTTAGGATTAATTAATAAGATTATTAAAATTATTGTAAGTAAGAATGCTATAAAAGATAATAAACTTATTTTAATTATTGCTAAAGTTTTATTTTCCATTTTGATCATCTCCCATCTCAAAGATTATTTTTATGATATTTTCTATTATTGCATAAATTAACCAAATTATCCATGTTATATGCCAAGCGAAAGTTATAAAACTAATTAATAAATAAATTATTAAAAAGATAATTGCAATTGTTTCTGTTATTAATTTAGCTTTACGTGACTCTTTTTTTTCTTCCTTTATTTGTTTTTTAGAATAAACAATTGCTTGATAAACAATTAAACTTGTTGCTACTCCACAAATAAGGAAAAAACCACTAACTCCAATTATAGGACTGATATTTATTTCTTCTGTACAAATAATTAAAACTAGACTTAAAAAGTATAGAAAAGTTCCTATAGAAATAAAAATTGCTCTTTTTTTAATAATTTCAGAATCTGTGTTTTTATTATTTATTGTTTCATTTAATTCCTTCTTTTCAGTATTAATACCTATTAATAGCTCTTCTGTAGTTATGTTAAATAATTCACAAATTGGTAATATTTTATCAAAATCAGGTTTTGACTCGTTTGTTTCCCATTTAGAAATAGTTTGTCTTGTGACGTTTAATTTTTCAGCTACTTCTTCTTGAGATAAATTTTTATTTTTTCTTAAATCATATAGATTTTTTCCTAAATCCATTTCACTCACCTCGCTGTTAATTATATTATTTTTAATTAGTTGCTATCTACCAATTAGACATGGAAATTTGTCAACTAACATTAACATTACTCATACATTATATTTATATCAACTAAATTTTCTTCAATTCCTTTAATTTTTCCATTATTACATAATTGCCATAATTTATACTTTCCTTGATAATTTGTTTTGTCAGTATAATGAGCTAACCAAATTGGATATTTAACTGGATACCATACTGTTTCTAAATAGTTTTTAGAGCTATAAAGCATTCCTTTATATCCTGCTTTTTCAATTACTTTTACAAATGTATTTGAAACTTCAGTAAGGTTATAAAAACTTAAATTAAAATCTTGATATAAGTTCCAATTTTCCCAATCAAATACAATTTCTAAATCAACTTGATAATTTTTAATTTGCTTTAAAACCCATTCTGCTTCTTTTTTTGCATCTTTTTTACTATTAGCATAGGAATAAAAATAAACTCCTATTGGGATGCCAACTTTATTAAATCCTTCTATATTTTGTTTAAATTTAGAGTCTATGACATAATCATTTCCTATTCCATCTCCTCGACCAACTCTAATGTATGCAAATTCTACACCTTCTTTTTTTAATTGTAGAAAATCAATATTTCCTTGCCAATGTGATATATCTATACCTATTTTAGTTTTATTAGTTTTGTATTTTTTTATTATATCTTCATATAAAATTGGTTTAATATTATTAGATTCATTTTTATTTTTACTTTTTTCTTTTACAGAAAGAGTAAATTTGTGAGTTGACTTATTATTTGAAGAATCAATTCCAACAAAAGTTAGTGGATATACTCCAACATTATTTACATCATAGTTCCCTTCAATAAAACATTTAGGATTATTATCGTAATTATCTCCACAAAATAAACTTTCTGATATATTATCATCCTCTCCTACTGTAATTGTAACATTATCTAATTGACTAATAATTGGTGGTGTTTTATCAACAATGTTAATCTCTACTTCATATGGTACTTTGATATTTTCTGTAGTTATATATTCAAACTTAATTTTTTGTTTACCTAATTTGGTTGTATCGATATAATGATTACTTATTAACTCTCCATTAATTTCTTTAATTAAATTTTTTAAAGTAATTTTTTTATAAACTTCAACTTCTTCATACTTTAATTTTACTATTTTTATAGCATTTTTTATTTTATATTTTGTGTAAGAAAAAGATAAGAAAAAAATTATAAAAATAGAAATAGCTATAAATAAAGATAATTTTAATATTTTTTTATTTTTCATATAGTCAACTTCTTTCATATTTATTATACCGAACTTTTTAATAATTATATGAAAATTTTTTTAAATAAGAAGAATTTTTATATTAATAAAGTATATTTGAAAAATTTATTTTTAAATAAAAATTGGGAAATTACTACCATTTAAATATAATCTTAGGAGTTCTTATAAAACTATATTTAGTTAATAGTAGTATGATTATTTATTTAGTAGTAAAGTTTATTTTAATAATCACTATAATTTAATAAAAAAAGAAGATAAACTTCCTTTATAATTTTTTATAAAAAATTGTTAATACATTTAATATTACTAGGAAAGTTACTCCAACATCAGCAAAAACTGCCATATAGATTGTACTCATTCCAAATAAACCTAAAACTAGAACAATAAATTTTACTGATAATGCTAAAATTATACTTTCCACTACTTTTCTTTTTGTTTTTTTAGCAATTTTTATAGCTGTAGCTATAGTTAATAAGTTATCATTCATTAAAACAATATCACTGGCTTCAATAGCTGCATCTGTTCCAATATTCCCCATAGAAATACCAATATCAGATATTTTTAATACAGGGGCATCATTTATACCATCACCTACAAACATTACTTTTCCTTTTTGTTGATATTTTTTAATATATTTTACTTTATCTAAAGGTAAGAGATTTCCATGGAATAAATTTATTCCTACTTTATTAGCAACTTCTTTTACAATTTCTTCGTTATCTCCTGATAATATAATAAAATCTTTTTTTATGAATTTTTTTAATTCTTTTATATTTAGACTACTTTCTTTAATTTTATCAGATATAATAACATGTCCTTGATAAATATTATCTATAGCTAAATATATTATTGTTCCTAAATCTTTTTCTTTTGGGTATTTAATATTATTTTTTTCTAATAGTTTATAGTTTCCTAGAAGAATAAATTTATTATCTATCTTACAACTTATACCAAGTCCTGCTAGTTCTTGATAATTTTTTACTGTTTTAAGCTTATCTTTATTTTCTTTTTTTATCGCTCTTGCGATAGGATGAATAGAATTTTCTTCTACTGATGCTATTATATTTAAAAATTCATTTTCTTTTAATTTTGTTTTTATTTTTGTTACTTCAAAAACGCCTTCTGTTATAGTACCAGTTTTATCTAAAATTAGATAATCAATATCATTTAATTGTTCTAATTCTTTTGATCCTTTAATTAAAATTCCCTCTTTTGACGATAACCCTATACCACAGAAATAGCCTAATGGAACGGAAATTACTAAGGCACATGGACAAGATGTAACTAAAAAAACAATTGCTCTATATAACCATATTGTTAATTCTTTACCCATACAAGATGGAATAATTACTAGAAGAGTTGCTACTAAAACAATAATTGGAGTATAAATTTTTGCAAATTTTCTTATAAAATTTTCGGTATTTGATTTATTTTTATTTGAATTTTCTATTAAATCGATTATTTTTTTTGTAGTTGTTGTTTTATAAGTAGAAATTGCTTTTACTTTTATTATTGAAGTTTTATTAATACAACCACTTATAACAGAATCATCTTTTCTTACTTTCTTTAGAACCGATTCGCCAGTAATAGATACAGTATCTAAATATGTTTCCCCTTCTACAAGAATACCATCTAATGGAATTTTTTCGCCTGGTTTAACGATGAAAATATCGTTTATATTAACTTTTTCAATTGGAATATTTTCTATTTTTTTATCTTTTTCAACATTTACATTTTCTACTCGTAAATCCATCAATTTAGTAATTGAATCTTTACTTTTATGAACAGCTAAATGAGAAAAATATTCACCTATTTGGAAAAGTAAAATTACTAAGACTGCCTCAATATAATTTTTTATAAGAAATGAAGCTATTGTTGCGATAATCATTAAAAAGTTTTCATCAAAGATTTCACCTTTTTTTATATTTTTAAAGGATTCTATATACATTGTGTAAGATATAGTAATATAACTTATTATTAATAAAAGTAATTTTAAATTATTATTTTTTATAAAGATGGTAATTATTAAAATTAGAGAGCTAATTATTATTTTAAGTAAATCTTTATTTATTAATTTTTTCATTTTAATACCTCTGTTATGTGCTCAAGACCATATTCTAATATAATTTTTATATGTTCATCAGCAATACTATAAAAAACGTTTTTTCCTATTTTTTCTGTTTTAACTAAATTTGATGAGCGAAGATTTTTTAATTGATGTGAAATTGCAGATTGAGAAATATCAAGAATTTCACTTATTTCATTAACACATAATGGTTTATTTACTAAAACATCTAATATTCTTAAGCGTGTTTGATCTCCAAATATTTTATAAAATTCACTTAGCCCATATAATAATTCTTTATTATGTATTTTCATTTTTCCTCCTTTATATGAATATCTGTTCATATATTCATATTATTATAATATGAATATTTTGTCAATAGTTGTTTAATTTTTATTAACTTATTTATGTTTATAGTAAAATATTTAATTAAAAAAACTAATGTATTTCTACATTAATTTATATCACATTAATCCTTTTTCAATTAATTGAGGAATTATATATTTTCCTAAAATACTTCCTACTTTAATACCTTTTGATTTATAATTTCTATCTATCCATATTGCTTCTTTTATTTCATTTTGAACTTTTATATTACCAGATATTTTAACTAGATATGCTTGAATATGAATTGGTTTATTAGAAAATACAGCAATATCTTCATAACCACCGATAAACTCTGCTTCAAGCAATTCAACATCTAATTCTTCTTTTAATTCTCTTTTTAATGTTTCAAAGTCAGTTTCATTATTTTCTCTTTTTCCACCTGGTATTATACATTCTTCTCTATTATTATTTTTTCTTTGAACTAGTATTTTTTTGTCTTGTAGAATAATACCTCCAACTTTATCAATCATAAATTTCTTCCAATGCCTTTGCTAATTCACTTGGACATGATGAAGATTTAGAACCACATTTGATATCTTTTAATTTTTCTTTAATTACATTAACTTCTTGTCCTTCAACTAATGCTTTTAAACCTTTTAGATTTCCATCACAGCCTCCTATATAATTTAAATTATATATTTTGCCATCTTTTATATCAAAATCTATTTGTCTAGAACAAACTCCTTTAGGAATATAAGTTTTGTGCATATTATTTTCCTCCTTTAATCTTTTTTATTAGCTTAAATAAATTATAATGCCAAGAAAGAGGTAATTCATATTCACCAATAAGTTCTTCGACATAACCATTGAAACCTCTTTTAAATTCATAAATTCCATAATCTTTAGGATGTTCATTTATATTTTCTGGAATTCCATAAAAATTATGTTTTTTAAATCCATTCTCAATTCCGTATTTTATAAGTTCCCATTGTATTAAATACTGAGAATTAAATTTCATATATTCTTCATAATTACCACTAGATAAATATATTATTTCTGGTTTTATTAACATGAACATTGAACCAGACAAGGTAATTGTATCTTTTCCAACTTTTTCTATTATTTCGTTTGATTCTTTGATTCTTTTATTAATTGCTTCAATTTGAAGATTAAGACCTTTCTTTTGACCATCATTATATTTTGCTTCTGTTAAACTATCTATTTTCTCTTCTTTTTCTTTTTTTTCTTTTTCTAAACCATTAATATATTTTTTTAAGTTTATTTCAGTAATAAAGAATTTAACTTCATTTTTGTCATGAAATAATTTATACATTTCTTGAAAATATGAAAGCTTTCTAACTGCAAAGCCTTTTCTTGCTCCTGTTTCTTCCATGATATTTTGAAATCTTTCTAGTTCATCATAATTTATTTCATTTACTTTAATACCAAATTTTTCAGTTTTATGAATTTGATTTCTAGTATTTGCTTTCATTTCTTTTAAAATTTGTTCTTCTGTTTTACCTTCTAAATTTAGCGAAAACATCCATCCTACTTGTTCTTTTTCTTCAATTGATAGTTTTTTATAACCTAATTTTAATAAATTATTTACTATTTCAGAATTATCTTCACCTTTTTCAACTATATTACCATCAATATCTCTTTCTTTAAAAATTATATATGGATCAATTCTTAATACATATCCTTTTTTGTCCTTTAAATAATTTTTTAATTCATTTGTAAAAAATGTTACTAATTCTGTATCTTTAAAATCCATTAAAAATCCTCTTGGGGAATAAAATTCATATTTATTAAAATGTCTTTTATGACCTAGAATCATTGATGCAGCAATTAATTTTTTATCTTTTTTTATTCCGACATATAAAGTTTCCCAACCTGATTTCTCTCGTAATTTAGAAATTTCTGGGGCAGATAAAAAAGTTTTTAGGGGATGATTTTCCCAAAAGTTACGATATTCTTTTTCTGTTATTTCTTGAAATTTCATGTTATCACTCCTTGTATGTTTATATAATTATTATACCATATTTTTTCATAATAAAACTACTTACATTAACTAAGTAGTTATTTCTTATTATTTATTCTTTTTAATATTTTTTTATGTTTTTTTATTTCTTGTTCTAATTTTTCATCAATATTATCAACAATTTTATCTTTATCAAAAATAGTAATAATTAATAAAGCTATTACAGTAAAAAGTAGTAATAAAGATACGAAAAGAATAAAACTAAATTTATCTTTTTCCCCTCTTGTTGTATCTAGATAACTATTAGTAAGATATGTTTCATAATTATCTATTGTAATTTTTACTTCATTTTCTGCTGGAATAAAATTAGGAAGATTTTTTATAGCTAGAGTTTTTATTTCTTCATTTACTATTACTGGATAACCATATACTCTAATTGGTTCTGGTATTTTAGTAGTTCTTTCATAAGTATAATCTATTACATCCTTATATTTTGCATAATCACCTTCATTAATAGCAATTATAAATGTATGCCAAAGACCAGTTGATTCTTTTTCTATAATAAAATGTAGTCCGATATTACTTTCTTTATAATAGGCAAATTTTTCACTCATTTTATATATATCAATATAAGTTCTATCTTCTACATTTTCAACTTCTTGCCAAGGAAGGACATTATTTTTTTCCTTAAAAATTTGATATGAACAGACAAAAAGAATTGTAATTATTATAAGATAAACTAAGCAAATAAACATTTTTATGATTAATCTTTTTTCATTAATTTTTTTCTTTTTTCTCATTATACTTCCTCTATTCTAAAGATAATAATATCATAGTTTTCTTATTAAAAAAAGACGACTGAATTAAAAGATTGTTATTATCAATCTAATATTTTATTTTTAAAGAAAATTTATCTTATAATAACAGCTTTTTTACCGACAGCATTATAAATACTTTCTAGCTTATTTTTAGATAAATACCATTTTGTTTCACCATTTGATTTTGTCCATGGATCGGTTATAATTTGTTCTTTTGTTATTTTATTATATCCAGTTAAAAGTAAAACATGGATATTTTTTGGAGCACCTTCTATCCATTCTTTAGGAGTTTTAAAACTTCCTGTGGCATAAATAACTACTGGATTATTATTAGAAATTTCTTTGTTTAACTGATCTAGAGTGTATCCTGTAGCATCTTGTATATTTTGATTTCCTGAAGAGACTCTTCCAAAATCAGCTAAAGCAGAAGGCGCAATCCAATGAGGAATATTTCTTGGTTCTAGTCCAAAAATATCATGTGTAAATCCTTCATAAGCATTATTTGTTGCGGATTTTGGCATATCAATAGCATACTGATATAATGTCATATTTTTTAAATAGCCTTTATATTGTAACCCCATAAGTAAGGAAGCAGCTTCACAACCATTTAAAATATTATTATGATTTTGACTAATATAAGGTACATTTAGATTAACCCAAGCATTTTTAATTTCTTCTTCTTTTTTTCTTATTATCTCTTCTTCACGATTTCTAATTATTCCAAGAGCATAATCTAATTCATTATTTTTATTTTGGATAAATTCTTCTTGCTTTAGTAAAGATAACTTTTTTTTAGAATTTTCAATTTGTTCTCTGGTAATGCCCTCTTTTAAATCTTTTTTTCCTATATCGTTAAATAATAAAGTAATTTCTTGTTCTATACTATCAAGGTTATTCTTTTGATCTTTTATTTCTATTAAATCTGTTTCAAAATATTTTTTATATTTCTTAGAAAGTTTATTATAATTTTGTTCTATTTCGCTTATAGTAGTAATTTCTATATTTGGATTTAATATTTTATTAGAGTAAATTTTATTTATTTCTTGTTTTAATAAAAGATAATCTCTAAGTTCATTAATATTATTAGAAAGTTTTTCTTTTTCCTTTTCATGTCTTTTTATTTTTTTTACTTTTTTTTCTAATGTTATTATTTGTATTTCTGATAATTCTTTAATAGGATCATTTTGCTTATTAAAGAGCATATAATACTGTTTTTTTACTGACGCAAAATAAATTTCTTCTTTTTGGTAATTTTTATAACTCAAATAGCAACCTGTAGTTATTAAAATAATACTAATTAACACTACAACATAACTTATCTTTTTCACTACTACATCACACTACTTTATTATTCTTATATTATTATTATAATATAGATTTAATATGATGTAAATTCTTTAATTTTATATAAAATAAATAAATTGATTCTAAAAATACTAAAAAAATTGAAGTTAATATTCTTCAATTTTTGTTTGCTGAAGATATTTTTATTACTTATTATTTCTCTTTAATTTTGGTATAAATCTTTCTGCAAATTTATAACCATCTCTATTTAGAATATAGAGATATCCTATTATTGAGAATACTAAAGCTCCTATAAAATTAACATATAGATCTTTCATTGTATCATTTAGTCCTATATCTAAGTAACCATTTTCTATTATTGTAATTTTTTCATTATTTTCACTATATATTTTTACTCGATTAATATCTTTTATTTTTATAGGTATATTTTTTCCACTCGGATTTAATTTGGTAGATGATATTGTTTCAACAATACGGTCTTTTTGCATATCAGTTGAGAAATATCTATCGGCAGAAAATTCAAAGAATTCCCATAGAACACCTATTGTCATAGAAAAACAAAAGGCTACTAAAGCTACAAAAGCAGGAGTCATATTAATATGAAAATCATCTGCGTTATTTAAAATATCAATTAAAGAAAAGCCAACTGCGGCACATAGAAAGCCATTTAGAGTATGAAGCATGGTATCCCAATGATGAAATATTCCATAAAAATTTTGAATTTCTCCTAGTATTTCTGATGAAAATATAAACATATAAACGATTATTTCTAATGTTGTTGGTAGAGAAATATTAAATGTTTTAGAAATAATATTTGGAACTGTAAATAAAATCAATGTTAAAAGACAAAGGAAAACATTATTCCAATTACCATGCAGACTTTGAGCAACCATACAAAGTATTACAAAAAAACGTAGAACAAGATATACTGTTATATTTATTGTTCTTTTTTCTTTTATTTTACTTTTTTTATTATTTTTTTTCATAAGCTCTCCAATCTATTCGTCAAACAATTTTTTGATATTTTCCTCTGGAACTAACATTTTCATATTTTGTTTAACATTAAATTTAAATTTTTTAGATGAAGATTTATACTCTTCTCCATCAATACACCAAGAAGTTTTTGGACCGTTTAAAAATTCTATTTCAAAATTATTTGTTTGATAATATGTTATATCAGGAATATCTTTTACATCCATAGTACTTATTAGTACTAATATTTTTAACATATCTTTTTTTGTTTTAATGTTTGCTAGAGCAACTTCAAACATATTATCATCTAATTTTACATCGTAATATACATCTGGTTGTCCAGCTATTCTTGAAGAGTTAGAAATAAATATAAATGAATACGTTCCTTCATATTCGATGTTATCTACTTTATATTTAATGTTATATTGATTTATTTTATTACGTAATTGCTGAAATCCATATAAAATATAAGCAATTTTTCCATAACGTTTTTTTAAACTTCGTGGTGTAGCATAAGCCATATCTATATAATCTCCTAAACAAGCAACATAAATAAATGGTGTATCATTTATATAGCAAACATCTACTTTTTTTGCTTTTCCTTGTAGAAGTATTTCTAAATTTTCATAAACATTTTTATTTAGTCCATACATATTACCTACATCATTAGTACTTCCTAGAGGAAGTGGTGCTATTGTTAGAGGTTTCTTTCTTAAGACATTACCTGATACTATTTCATTTAAAGTACCATCTCCTCCCCCACTAATGACAAGAGATGTTTTCTCATCTAATACTTGAATTATTTTTTTAGCATCGCCCTTAGCTTTTGTAAATATAATTTCTGCATCATAACCATATTTTCTTAAGATATCATAAAACTCTTGATAAGTTTTTATTTTCTTTTTTTTTCCGCTTTCTGGATTCATGATGATTACACATTTTTTCATGAGATTATCATCTCCCTTATTAAAATTATTATATCATTTTTTTAGTCTTTTACTAGTAATTTATTATTTTATTACAAAAAAGAAAGAAAAGAGACTTAGTCTCTTTAGTAATAAAATATACTCATGTCCACTCTACCATTTATTCCTGGTATACTTCCATTATTAGTATATTGCCATCCTTCATAAGCTTCTTTATAAGTAATTTCTGGTCCCCATTGTGCTATCCAAGTTGCATATGGCCAAGCATACGATGGAAATCTTTCATAGACATAACTTTTAGAAGCATAAACTCTAGCTTCGATTCCTAAATTACTTTTTATTTTATCAGCAAATGTTGTTATCATCCCTCCATAAGCTTCTTTACTAATATTATTACTATTTTCACCAGTTGATGATATAAACCAACTTTCTAAATCATAATAAATTGAAAATAAGTTTGATGCTATTTTTACAGGATTATTTCGAATCGTTCTTATAACAAAATCTGCTTCAAGTCCAGCTTCATATGGGTTTACTGCATAGCTAAAAAGATAAACTGAGTAAGGAATTCCTAAACGATTTAATTCATTTACATTTCTTAAAAATGATGTATCAATAAAACCTACACTATACCCAAGTCTTAATATTACTCCATCAACTTTTCCAGAATTCTTAACTTTATTCCAATCAATAACTCCATTATGTGATGACACATCTATGACTATTTTTTGATTGACAAATTTTTCGAATTCACCAGTTATTGAATTAAATTTAAAATATCTTCCAGCCATTCTTTGAATACCTTTAGCTTGAGTTCCATCTGGATTATAATAATACATTTTATTGTTTATATATTTGAAACCTTGAAGAAAACCATTATTATCAAATAGGTAATTTCTTCCTTCAATTGTTTGACTTCCAAATAAAACTTCTCCTTCTTGAGTTAGATAAAAATAATTATTATTAAGACATTGCCAATCTTTTTTTAAAATATTATTTACATTACTGAAAAAATAGGTTTTTCCTTCTATTTCTTGAAATCCTTTTAAGGCAAATCCATCATTTCCAAAATAGTATTTTTCTTTATTTATTTCTTTCCATCCTTGATTTATAGTTCCATCTTCATTTAAGTAAAACGCTCTTCCTTCTATATGCTGCCAACCTTTTTTTAAAATATAATTTATATTACTAAAGAAATAAGTTTTTCCCTCTATTTCTTGAAATCCTTTTAAGGCAAATCCATCATTTCCAAAATAGTATTTTT
>CAJUTW010000028.1:19525-19891 GCA_910589335.1 uncultured Bacilli bacterium
CTTTTTCTATTTCTTTCCATCCTTGAAAAATTGTTCCATCATTATTTAAATAAAAGGGATGATTATCTATAAATTGAATTCCTTTTTTTAAAACATTATTTACATTACTAAAGAAATACGTTTTTCCTTCTATTTCTTGAAATCCTTTTAAGGCAAATCCATCATTTCCAAAATAGTATTTTTCTTTATTTATTTCTTTCCATCCTTGATTTATAGTTCCATCTTCATTTAAGTAAAACGCTCTTCCTTCTATATGCTGCCAACCTTTTTTTAAAATATAATTTATATTACTAAAGAAATAAGTTTTTCCCTCTATTTCTTGAAATCCTTTTAAGGCAAATCCATCATTTCCAAAATAGTATTTTT
>CAJUTW010000029.1 GCA_910589335.1 uncultured Bacilli bacterium
CTCCATAATAGTGTGACTTTTTCATAGCCTTTCTTTCCATACCGCCAAGATATCTATTACCCATTATAAAATCATAACCATCATCCAATTTTTCAATCATTTTAATAGAATCATAAAAATTATATGTAGTATCAGCATCACCCATAATAATATATTTTCCTTTAGCTTTTAAAAAACCATATCTCAAAGCATTCCCATATCCCTTATTTTTACATAAATATACATCAACTAAACACTTACATGCAATATTATAAGAATTATCAGAACTACCATTATCTACAACTATTATCTCTGCTTTCAACTTGTTTTCTTTTATAACATTTTTTATTTCGTTAATAGTTTTTTCTAAAGTTAATTCTTCATTTAAACATGGTAAAATAAAACTAACATCATATTTATACTTTTTCATATTAAACACATCCAAAATATTATTGCTTTATTAAAGCAAATCTTTTCTTAACTATAACAAATTTAAAAGATTAATACAAGTTAGTAGACATAATAAAAATTAGGATAAACATTTCCTAATTTTTCGGTTTAAAAAATAATGTTAATACGAATGAAAATATAATTGCTGCTGTAATTCCTGCCGCTGTTAAATCAAACATTCCCATTAGAATTCCCATAAAACCTAAACTTTCTGCTCGAGCAAGTGCACCATGTATTAAGGAATGTCCGAAACTAGTAATAGGAAGTTGTGCTCCTCCACCAACAATTTTTATTATCATATCATAAACACCAAAACTATCTAAAAATGCTCCAATTACAACTAAAATACTTGTAATATGTCCTGGTGTCAATTTACTATTATCTAACACAATCTGAGAAATCATACAAACAAATCCACAAAAGATAAATGAATTAAAAAGTAACATTATACCACCTCCAAACTAATTGCATGACAAATTGAATTAATATTTTCTTTCTGATATACAAGAATTGGAGAAAATAACGCTCCTGTTGCTAAAAATAGAACTTTTTTAGCTTTCTTTTCTTTCATTAAATGATAAATATACGAATAAACCACTAAAGCACTACATACAGGACCACTTCCACCTGCTTTTATTTCTTTTTGCTTTTCTAAATCATAAAGCATTACACCACAATCATTATAATTATCACCTAAATCAATTTCATAAGTATTAAGTAAATAATCTTTAACTATTTCCTTACCATATTTACCTAAATCTCCAGTTACTATTAAATCATAATATTTAGGATTTCTTCCAGTTTCTTCAAAATGTTTTACTAAAGTATCAATTGCACTAGGTGCCATAACTCTTCCCATATCATTAGGATCATTTTGTTCATAATCAATTATTCTTCCTAAAGTTGCTGACTCTACTCTTACTTCACTTTTCTCATTTGTAAGCATACAACAAGCAGCACCAGTAGATGTAAATGTTGCACTACTAGGTTTAGGTGCACCATATTCCGTTGGATACCTAAACTGTTTTTCACTACTCATATTATGTGAAGAAACTAAACAAGCACAATTTGAAACAAAATTTCCTTCGATAAAATTTGCACCAATTATTAGACCTAAAACACTACTACTACATGCACCATAAACACCTATAAAACTATTTCCTACTCCACTAGCTCCATAAGTAGATGCTGTTATTTGATTTAATAAATCTCCACCGATTACTAAATCAATATTACTTTTATTAATACCACTTTTTTTCATTATCATAACTAATGCATCTTTAACTAGCTTTATTTCTGCTTTTTCCCAAGATTTCTCTCCAAAATATAAATCATCATAAGTCTTGTCAAAATAACGTCTTAAAGGTCCTTCTTTTTCATATGGTCCCGAAATAGTAGCTGTTTCATTTATATAAACATTTTTATATTTAAATGTCATCCTATCCCTCCTATAATATATCTTATCATTCCAAAAAACCATGCCGAAACAATACCATATATTATTACTGAACCAGCAAGTTTAAACATATTAGAACCTATTCCATAAATTGGTCCTTCTTTTTTATAATCAAGCGCACTACTTGTCATAGAATGAGCAAAACCTGTTATAGGAATTAATAAACCACATCTAAATTTTGTAACTAATTTATCGAAAAAACCTAAAGCAGTAAATAAACTTGCTAAAAAGATAAAAGTTACAATCATAATAGTAGCCGCATCATTTCTTGCCATATGAAATTGCATACATAAAATTTCAATTAAACCTTCCCCTAATACACCAATTACTCCACCTGATAAAAAAGCAACAAAAGCATTTTTTATTCTATTTTCTGGAGCTTTATGAACATCAGCTATTTTATCATATTTTATATTTTTCACTTTTCATCACCAGTAGTAGTATTACCAACAAAAGTTTTTTTATACAATAAAATTAATTAAAGACGTTCTCTAAGTTTTTTTAAAATTTTAGCCTCACATCTAGATACCTGAACTTGACTTATACCTAATAAACTTGAAGTTTCACTTTGAGTTAATTCTTCATAATATCTTGCTAAAATGAGATTTCTCTCTTCACTTGGTAATTTCATAATCTCATTTCTTAAGTCAAGTAATTCAGGAGCAGTATTATCATAAATTTTTACTTCATTACAAACATTTTCAATTGTCTCTACTTCATTAGTTGCTTGTAATGCCATATCTATCATCTCTTCTTCTACTTCTAAATAAATAGCTATTTCTGATTTAGTGGCTTCTCGACCTAATCTTTGAGAAATTAACTCACCTGTTTTTATAATACTTTTCTTCAAATCAATTAGATTTTTACTAACTTTTAAACTACTACTTTCACGAATATATTTATTAACTTCACCTAATATATAGTAATAAGCATATGTAGAAAATTTAGTTCCTTGTCTCTCATCAAAATGTTTATAAGCATCTATTAATCCTAGCATTCCTACTTGGAATAAATCATCTCTATCATAACGTCTATTATATTTATTTATTATACTATATATTAACCCTTCATAGTCTAAGAGTTTATCCATTTTTCCTCCTTTCTAAATAAATATAAAACTAAAAATAAATTCTTTCTAGCAATTCGACAATCTATATCAATCTTTTTAAAACAAAAAAAATAGTTATCTAAACTATTCTTTAAAAATTTAATAAATTATCTATTTCTTTTGCACTTAATCCAGTAGCTTGAATAATATTTTCTTTATCCATCCCTAAACTAAAAAGCGCTTTCGCGATATTTTCTGATGCTTCTTTTATACCTTGTTTCTTTCCCTCTTTTATCCCCTCTTTTATACCTTCCTTTATCCCTTTTTTTCTTCCTTCTTCCAAACCTTGCCTTTTCCAAGAACTCCTTAAAGAATTTTCTATTTTTCTATTATCTTCTTCAGCACTCATATATTCTCTAAATTCTGGATTTTGATTTACTCTTTCTAACTCTTCCATATATTTTTTTACCACCTTATCTTTTTTCGATAGATTTTCTAAATCATAAGGCTTTAAATCTAACATTATGATATGTTTATATTTATCTATCTCATTTTCATTTTTACTATACCATATTTTTAAATAGTTCTCCATGTAAAATTCATAAATCAATAAATTATTTACAAATAAAATATTATCATCATCTCTTAATTTATAAACACTTAAAAGTTTATTACTTTTCTTATTATAACTAAAATTAATTTGAATAATTTTTTTATCTTCGCTATACTCCTCTCCCTTTAGAATATAATGAGAATAAGTATCACAAAGATAAGCAGTATTTCTAGGATTAATATACTCCTCATTTTTAGTATTTACCTCAACCTGAATATATCCTTTATCTGTTTTTAAATTAAGATCAAAATGTTTTCTTTTTATATGAATACTTCCAACATTTCTTTCTAAATTTAAATATTCTAACTCTTTAATCTTTAAATCAAGAACTTCTTCTAATAAACAAATTAATAAATCTTTATTATCCTTATTCATAAATACTTCTTTAAATGCTCTATCTGATTTGCATGTATAAAATTTTTCTTCCAATATAAATCTCCTTACTATCTTATTCATTTTATTATTCTCTAAAAAATAGTAAGTGTCCAAAAAAAAATAGTCCAAAAAGACTATTTTCTATTTATCAGTTGAACCAAATCCACCTTTTCTCTCACCTGTAGCACAATCATTATCAACAGTAAGATATTTCATAAATATTACCTGTCCTATTACATCACCTTTTTTAATAGAAAGTTCATTCTCTCCAAAGTTGAAATATTGAAACATAAAATGACCATCATTACTTTCATTTTCATAATAATCAGCATCTATTATTCCAATACTATTCGCCATAATAAATCCTTTTTTGGGACCACTACTACGATTAGCTAGCATATACCATTCATCATCTTGACAATAAGCCTTTAATCCAGTTGGAATTAATGTTGGTTTTACTCCTGGCTTATATACTGGAATTACTATATCTTCTGCTGCTTCAATATCATAAGCAGCTGCATTTTTTGTCTTTCTAACAGGAAGATTAATTCCTTTATCTTCCCATCCCTTAGCTATTTCAAAACCTCTTAACTTATCCATTATAACCTCCATAATATTTTTTATTTTTAATGAGCATAAACTTTTTCTTCTGCAAATACTTTAGTATTTTCATTAGAATATAAAATTATTTCTCCTGCTCTTATTGTTTTTTGAATATCAATAACTCTTTGATTTTCAGAACCACACCATTTTAATTTAGGATTTTTAAATTCTTCCATAAATTGACCATCAACTAAAACATCTAAATAATTAAATATTTCTTTATCAATTATATTATCCATCAAAAATCCACTCCATGACCAAATAGTTTTATTTGGAAATCTTTCTTTAAAAGCCTTTGCAAGTTTAATAGTGCCTCTTATATTGAAAGGATGCATTGGCTCTCCTCCAAGAATAGATAAACCTTTTATATAATCTTTATTACATAAATTTAAAACTTCTTCTATTACTTCATCTGTAAATTCTGATCCTCCATTAAAATCATGAGTATCTGGATTAAAACAATTTTTACAATTAAAACTACATCCTTGCAAAAAGATAGAAACCCTGACTCCAGGGCCATTTGCAATATCCATTTTTCTTATTTTATTATATCTCATATTAAACTACGCATCCTTATTATCTACATGAACAACACGTTCTTTTATTTCTTGAGTTCTACCTTTATTCCAAAAATTAGTACCAATATATCCACAAGTACGTCTTGCAACATTTAATTTATCATGATTTCTATTACCACAATTTGGACAATACCATTCAAGTTTATCATCAATTAAAATTTCTCCAGAATATCCACATTCATGACAATAATCACTTTTAGTATTTAACTCAGCATACATTATATTATTATATATAAATGTTATAACTTCCATAACTGCATCTAAATTATTAGTAAGATTAGCTGTTTCAACATAACTAATAGCTCCACCAGGAGATAATTTTTGAAATTCACTTTCTAAACTTAATTTAGTAAAAGCATCAATCTCTTCAAATACAGGAACATGATAACTATTAGTAATATAATCCCTATCAGTAACTCCTTTTATAACACCAAATCTATCCTTTAAACATTTAGCAAACTTATAAGTAGTTGATTCTATTGGTGTACCATATACACTATAATCAATATTTTCGTCATTCTTCCACTCATTACACTTATCCACTAAATGTTGCATAACTAAAAGAGCAAATTCTTTACCTTTTCCATTATCAGTATGAGAATGACCTGTCATATATTTTACACATTCATAAAGACCTGCATAACCAAGAGATATAGTTGAATAACCTCCATGTAATAAATCATGAATAGATTCACCCTTCTTTAAACGAGCAAGAGCTCCATGTTGCCAAAGAATTGGAGCAACATCACTAGTAACCTTAGAAAGTCTTTTATGACGTATTTGTAATGCTCTATGACATAACTCTAATCTTTCATCCATTATTTTCCAGAAATCTTCCTCATCTTTATCACTTGATAAAGCTACATCAACTAAATTTATTGTAACAACACCTTGATTGAATCTACCATAATATTTAGGTTTTCCAGCTTCATCTACATATGGAGTTAAGAATGAACGACAACCCATACAAGGATAACATTGTCCATTTCCATTTTTATCAATTTTATTTTCTTTCATTACTTTTTCAGATATATAATCTGGAACCATTCTCTTAGCAGTACATTCAGCAGCTAACTTAGTTAAATAATAATATTTACTATCAGGATTGATATTATCTTCTTCAAGAACATACAAAAGTTTAGGAAAAGCTGGAGTAACATAAACTCCATTTTCATTTTTCATACCTTCCATTCTTTGTTTTAAAACTTCTTCAATAATCATAGCAAGTTCTTCTTTATATTCTTCTGTTTCTCCTAAATATAAACAAACACTTAAGAAAGGAGCTTGACCATTTGTAGTAGTCATAGAATTAATTTGATATTGAAATGTTTGAACACCATCAGTAATTTCTTTAGCTAAATCCTCTTTTACAAATTTTTCACATTGAGCTTTAGTTAATTTTCTCTTCTTATATTTATTTTCATAAAACTCACGAGATGATCTAACAAAAGGAGCTAAATGTGTAAGTGTTATAGTACATCCTCCATATTGACTAGAATTTACTGCTGTAATTAGCTGAGTTGCAATTGTCATTGCAGTCAAAAATCTATGAGGCTTCTCTATCATTACACCATTAATATTTGTTCCATTTTGTAACATATCATTAAGATCGATTAAATCACAATTATGTAAAGCATTTTGTGCAAAATAATCTGCATCATGGAAATGAATAATTCCATCATCATGTGCTTGAACTATATCTTCTGGTAATAAAAAACGTCTTGTAATATCTGTACTAGTAATTCCAGCAAGATAATCTCTTTGTGTAGTAACAACTTTAGCATCTTTATTAGAATTTTCTGTATTCCAATATTCACTTTCACCATCAATTAACTCTTTAATAGATTGATCAGTGGTATTACTACGACGAATTAATTCTCTAGTATAACGATATGTAATATAATGTTTAGCAAGTTCATATTTACCAATTGACATTAATTTCATTTCAATAATATCTTGAATATCTTCAACAAGAATTCTTTTCTTACCAAGTCTTTCAATATATTTAATTATATTTTTGATTTGTATACTAGAAGCTCTATCCTCTTCTTCTACTTCTAAATTAGCTTTTTCTATTGCCTCTTCTATTTTAGCTGGACAATAATCTACCATATGCCCATCGCGTTTAATAATTTTCATTTCTACTACCTCACTTTATCTCTTAATCACAAAACCATTATATAATTATTTTTCTCTTTTTATATGTTGCAAATGCAACATTTTACATATTTTTATTAGATAATTTTTTAAGTGCATTTTTTAAATAATAAAATCAACAAAAACAAAAAAAAGTTAATCTGTCAAATATCAAATGTCAAGCTTGTCAATCGAACAAAAATAAGTTGCATTTGCAACAAAAAAAAAATGATGATAAACTTAAATAAGAGGTGATATAATGACAAATCTTTTTAATAATATTTCTGAAAAAAATATTGATAAACTTCTACATATTTTAAAAGCCAATACTATTCACTACAGTAAAAATGTAGATATATTATCAAACAATGATATGGATGACTTTTTTGCAATTATTGAAAGTGGTAGTCTCCAATTAGTATATAATGATTACGAAGGAAATAAAACTATTTTAGAAGAATTCCAAGAAGGTAATGTATTCGGGTCATTAATATCACAAATACATTCGAATGAAATTACTTGTATAACTAAAGAAAAAACAAAAATTACTTATATAGAATTTAACCAGATAACAAATAATGAAATAATAAGAACCGATTCATATATATTATTTATTAAAAATCTAATTAAAATTCTTAGTGAACAAGTAACAGCAAAAAATAATCGAATAGAACTTTTAACAAAAAAAACTACTAGAGATAAAATACTAGAATATTTAAAATTAGAATCCAAAAAAAAAGGAAGTAAAACCTTTACACTTCCAATAACATTTACAGAGTTAGCAAACTATTTATCTGTAGATAGAAGTGCAATGACAAGAGAAATAAAATACTTAAAAAATGAAGGTTTCATTGAAACTCATGGCCGAAAAATTTCAATCTTATATTAAAAAGTCTTATTAGAAAATCTAAAAAGTCTTTTTATTTTCATCAACTTCTTTACCTAAATCAACTTCAAAAATATTATACCATTTATCATCTTCTAATTTAACTCCACCATAATTTTTAATAGTTTTAATAGAAGCATAATTATCTTTTTTAGTAGTAATTATTGGTTTAGTTAATCCTTTATTAATTAATGGCTTTCGTAAGATATTTAAAGTTTCTAGCATATAACCATTTCCCCTATATTCTCTTTTTAATTCATAACCAATATTTCCAAGAAAATTATCTCGCATATTATCATATGTAACTCTAATTGTACCAATAAATATGTTGCTACCAGCTAAAAATATTTTAAAAATTTCACATTCTTTACCTATTAAATTAGCATCTCTATCTAAATATAAATCAAGATTTTCACTAGAGTAAGTAGGTCCTTCTAAAAATAAAATTTTTTGTTTTAATTTAGATACTTTATTCCATAATAAACGTATTTCGCTATAATCAATATTTTTAGAATCTTTAAAATATAAAGCTTCCATTGAATTTATTTTTTCTTCTAATGCTTTTATTTTATCTTGAATTTCTATTATAGTTCTATTATTTTCCATATACTTATCTAGGTAGTAAACTTAAGCTTACTTTTCCTTTTTCTATAGAAATATCTTCAACATAACAATCAACAATATCTCCAACACTAAATAAATCTGATGGATGTTTTAAAAATTTATCAGAAAGCTTAGATATATGTGCTAGTCCATCATCATGTAATCCAATATCTATAAACAAACCAAAATCAACTACATTACGAACTGTTCCTTGTAATTTATCTCCAATATGTAAATCTTTAATATCTAAAATATCACTTTTCAATATAGGTTGAGGCATTTCATCTCTTGGATCTAAATTAGGTTTCTTCAAAGAAGCAATTACATCTTCTAATGTATAAATATCAGTATCAAATTTAGTAACAAATTCTTCTAATTTTAAATTATTTAACTTTTCAATAAGCTTTTCACTACCAATACTTTCTATATTTTCTCCCAATTCACTCAAAACATTAAGAGCAATATTATAACTTTCTGGATGAATTGCTGTTGCATCAAGTAAATTTTCTCCATCAGTTACTCTTAAAAATCCAACTGCTTGTTCATAAGCTTTTTCACTTAGTAACTTTTTCTTTTTTATCTCATCACGAGACATTATTTTACCAACTTTTTCACGATAATCTATTAATTTTTTAATTGCAGCTTTTGTAATACCAGAAACATAACTTAAAAGTGATGCAGATGCTGTATTTATATTTACTCCAACACTATTAACACATTTTTCAACTACAAAGTCTAAAGAATTAGATAGTTTCTTCCCGCTAACATCGTGTTGATATAAACCAACACCTATTCCTTCTGGAGGAATTTTAACAAGCTCAGCAAGAGGATCTTGTAAACGTCTACCAATACTTACAGCACTTCTCTTCTCAACTGCTAAATCTGGAAATTCTTCTATTGCTTGTTTTGATGCTGAATAAATAGAAGCTCCTGCCTCACTAACAATTACATATTTACAATCTAGAGAATTCTCACGTATCATATCAGCACAAAACCTTTCTGATTCACGAGATGCAGTTCCATTACCAATTGCAATAATATCAACACTATATTTTTTAATTAACCCAACAACTACTTCTTTACTAAGTTTAATTCTCTTTTCTTCATCACCCTTTAAAAATGGCTTAATAACTGTACTATCTAAATATTTACCATTTTTATCAACTATCGCTAATTTACAACCATTTACATATCCAGGATCAAAAGCAAGGACAACTTTTTCTTTCATAGGTGGAGTTAACAATAAGGCTTCTAAATTTTTACCAAAATTATCAATTGCTGCAACCTCACCCTTTTCAGTTAAATCACTTCTAATCTCTCTCTCAATAGATGGTGAAATAAGTCTCTTATATGAATCAGCTATCGCACTTTTAACATAACTAGTAACAAAACTTTTCTCATTTTTAATTAATTTTTTTTCTAAATAAGCAAGAATTTCATCTTTATTAATATCAATATTAACAGATAATATTTTTTCTTTCTCTCCACGATTTAAAGCAAGTATTCTATGAGGTTTAATCCATTTAATTGCTTCATTATAATCATAATACATTTCATATATTGCATTAGAGTCCTCTGCATCTTTTTTCTTTTTAGATACAATAACTCCATTTTTATAAAAATAACTTCTAATCCATTTTCTATATGAAGCATTATCACTTATCCATTCAGCTATGATATAACATGCACCTTTAACAGCATCTTCCATGTTTTTAACTTTATCATTAATAAATTTAGAAGTTAAATTCAAAATACTTCCAGTAGTTGGAAATGTCATCATCATTTTGGCAAGAGGTTCAAGTCCTAAAGCAATAGCTTCTGTTGCCTTAGTTTTCTTCTTTTCTTTATATGGTCTATATAAATCTTCAACTTCTACTAACTTATTACACCCAAGAATTTGCCCACGAAGTTCTTCAGTAAGCATTCCTTTTTCATCAATCAATCTAATTACATCTTCTTTTCTATTAAATAAGTTAACTTGATATTCATAAACCTCATTAATACTTCTAATAGTTTCTTCATCTAAAGCACCAGTAGCTTCTTTTCTATATCTTGCAATAAAAGGAATAGTATTATCTTCACTTAATAAACTAAGTACAGTATTTACTTGTTTTTCAGTTATATTTAAGTTATTTGCTATTTCTTTTATAATATTTTCATTCATTTTAACACCTCACTTTAATAATATCAAAAAATAATTACATTTAAAAGTATTGACTTTAAGCATAAAATAAAATAGAAATAAATTTACTTTATCTCTATCTAATTAATTTAGCATGTACAACTAATTTTTCACTATTATTGTAACATGTAGATAATGTGATTATTTTATCATTTGCATCTAAAAGAACATTAAAATTATATCTACTTCTCTTTTTTAATAAACTTATAAAATCAAGAAATTCTTTATCATTATTAAAAGTAGTTTGTAAATAATCATTAGTAGTTTTTATATGATAAAAACTAAATACTTCAAAAATATAATTTCTTGTTGGAGTATAAATATAAATATTATGACTATCATTACTAAAATATTTTTCATTATAAATATATTTTAAACTACCAAACATACTACCATCTATTCTACCATGAGCATATATAATATTATTTTTATCCAAACTATTCAAATTATTTCTATAATCTAAAAATATCCATCCAGCATCATTATAAGTATTATCAAAAGAATGATTTAAATAATGACTATTATCCTTATGTCTAACAATAGGATAATTTATACCATTTTCTTTAATCTCAATCCAACCAACAGTTTCATTATTAATTTGAATAAGTTTATTAAAATCTATTTTATCTTGTTCCTCATCCAATTTCTCATCAACATCAGTTTTATATACTTCTTCTTTTATATTAATTATTAAATCATTAGTTTTCTTATTATCTTTAAACCATAACATAATATTATAAGAAGAATAAATTATACTACCAAATAAAACAATTAAAATTATACTCAATAATATTTTTTTCATTATATTTCTCCATTAAATTAAAGATTTAAGAAACAAAATTCTTAAATCTTTTCTATATTATTTCTTCATCATCTTCTAACACTTCTATATCATTACTAGTTTCATTAGAATAAGATTTTTCATTTATATTCTCTAATTTTTCTTCATTTTCCAATATCTCATTTTCTAAAACATTAATTTCATTTGTTTCCAAAACTTCTATATTATTTTTAATTTCTTCTTTTGAATTAATTTTAGCAATTTTTTTAATAGTAAATATTATAATAATGATTGCTATTACTAAACCACTAAAGAAAATAATATCAGAAACAGAAATCTTTTTACTAACTTCAATGTTTTTTAATATATCCTCATCATATTTAACCCGTTTTCCCCTAACCAACAATCTATGTGTATTAATAGCATAAGGAGTACAAGTAACTAATGTTACATAATCTTCAGATTCTACAATTGTTAAATCTTTTGTATCTGATGGTTTAACAATTTTAACTTGATCAACTTTATAAGCAAGTTTTTTATTTAACACATAAATATAGAATAAATCATTTTCTTCTAATTTATCTAAATCAGCAAAAACTTTTGATGACGGTAACCCTCTATGACCAGATAATATGGAATGTGTATTTTTTCCTCCTACTGGCAAAGAACTACCTTCAAAATGCCCTACTCCTTTTTGCAAAGTTTTAGTATCAGTACCATGGTATATTGGAATTTCAACATCTATTTTAGGAATTTTTATATACCCCATTATTCCATCACTATTTACATTAAGTAATCCTAAATATTCTCCACTAACTTCTTTCTCTTCTTTAAAAGAATCTTCTATTGCTGTACCAGTAATTTTTTCATTATACTTAGTAGCTTGCTCTAAAATTTTATTATTAATTTCTAGAGGATTTTTTGAAACAGATGAAGAATATATATTAATTTTTTCTAATGATTTTTTATAATTTATTTTACTAGAAATAATAGGATATAACATCACAAAAAGTCCAATAATAACTACAACAATAAATAATATTATGGACTTTTTAGTAATATTTTTTTTATTCTGTAACATTCAAAGCTTTCTTTTTATGTATTTTAATTGTTACAACTGTTCCAATACCTATAATTACTATACCAATTATTGAATAAAATAATAATCCACTACCACCAGTATAAGGTAATATACCAGTAGCTGCATTAGAAATTTCTACTACTTCATATTGTAAAGTATTATCCGTTAATCTACTTTCTGCAACATCATCACTACCAACTTCAACTTCGATAGTATCTTTTATAATTTGATATCCAGTAGGAGCTTTAGTTTCCCTAATATAATAAGTCCCTTTTCCAAGTCCTTTTAGTCTTCCAATACCATCACCATTAGTAACGATTGTTCCAACTTTTTTAGTCAAAGCAGAATCTGCAAAAATATCAAACTCTGCTGATGCAAGAGCCTTATCCTTATCAGAACCTGCATATTTAAATATTTCTATTCCGTAAGCTCCTACACTAACATTAACATTTTCAGTTGTCATATTATCATTTGTATATGGTGAATTAGAATATGTTAAAGTTACTCCATTATTATTATACCATTTAACTTGATCATTTAATTTAGCTTTATATGTAACTGTAACAGTTGTACTAGTAACATAATCAATATTAAAGTCAATTGTTAAAACTTGACCATTAACTGTAATAATTGCTACTACATTACCACTAGTATCTTTTACATTACCATTTGTATCAACTACTAAATTAGTTGTTCCATCTTTAACAACTACATTTGAAATACCACTAAATGTAATACTATCAGCAAATGTATCTACAATTTTATAAGTTTTATTAACTGCATTTGTAGGATATTGTGGAACAGTTCCAACAACAGTATATGTAAACTCTTCTTGCATTAAATTTTTACTACTAGTATCAGATACTGTTTTAGTAACTCCTGCTTCACTTACTTTTGCAACAATACTTTCATTATTTAAAACCCAATCATTACCATTAGCTTCAAAATCTAAATTACCTACCATAACAGCATAAACTTTATTTGTACTTACTGGTAATACTAAATAAGCACCAGCATCTAAAGTTGCACTAATTGTATTACCGTTTTGAGTCATATCAGTACCAACTACATTATTATTTTTAATGTATGAAACATAACCACTAACTAATTTATCCAATGTAGATGTAGTCTTAGTAGAACCGCTTGTAATATTACCTGAAGTCAATTTATAATAATCATCAACTGTATAATCTTTATAAGCTTCTATACTTAATAAATAATTTTTAAAACTAGATGTAAACTCATAAGTAACAGTATTAGAAGTACTATTATAAAATGTATCTAATAATTTATAAGCTTTAAAACTATCACCCACTTGAATTCCAGTAACAGTTAAAGTAGCTTGATTAGTTACATAAGTACTATTTGTATCAGTAATCCCTACTCTAGAAGAATCTGTTGTAATAGTAATAGCATTAACTTTTATTGCAAAAACTAATAAAAATGTTGCTAAAACAGAACCAATAATTTTATTAAAATTTCTTTTCATTTTCTTTACTTCCCTTCTTTTTAAAATATATATAGCAAACTAAAATTACTAGTAATACTAAAGATACAACTAAGAGTAAAATATAATTTATAATTGCATCATAAGTATTAGGTATTTTAATAGTACTATCATTGTCATCATCATCAGGATTATGATCAGTAGTATTATCTTCTCTCATCTCAGATTTAACATTAATTTTAATATCATAAATCTCAGTTCCATCAACTTTAGAAAAAGTTGGAACTGTTAAAATCGAAGGTAAAGCTTCATAGATATTATTATTAATTTTTAAATCTTCAACTGTAATTATATATAAACCTTTATCTAAACAATTATTGAATTTAAAATCACCATCTTCATTGGTTTTAATACTTTCAACACTTTTAATCTTTTCTGAATTTATATATTTTTTTAAAGTAAGTGAATATTCTTCTAACTCTCCATAATTAAGAGAGTTAATATCTAATTCAAATTCTTTAAATTCATTAACATATATATAACTTTTAGTAGTTTCATCATAATTTGCAATTAAATATACTGAAACCAAAGCATCTTTCAACTTTTCATTATCATAACTATAATTACCTGTAATTGAACCACAATTAGGAACTTCTGCATAAACTTGTGGAAATGAAATTATATTTAAAAGTAGAAATAAAACAAATAATTTTTTTAATATTTTCATTATTTCTTCACCTTATCTTTCTTTTTAATATATAAGATAAATACAACAGATGCTCCTCCAATAATTACTATACCACCTAAAATCCAAATAACATTTCCAAATCCTCCAGTATCAGGTAAAATATTAATCTTTTCATTAACTACTCTAACTGTTCCAACACCATTTTCATTTTCAACTTGATAATTTTCTATTGAAACAACTCCAGTAGAATCAATACTAACCTTTAAAGGATCTTTAAGTAATTTATATCCTGTTGGTGCTTTAGTCTCCTTTAAATAATATGTTGAATCAGGAGTTAATCCATCAAACTCTAAACCTTTAGCAAGTAAAGAAGTTAAAGATAAATCACCAAATAAACTGAATTCTGCTCCAGATAAAGGATTTTGTTTTTCATCTAGCTTTTCTACTTTTAATTTTATATTACTAACATTAAATTTTTCAAGTGCTTTATATTCTTTTGTAGTATCAAGATGATTATTTGAATCAGCAAGAGCTCCTGTTAGTACAACTTCATTAGTATACTCTTTTAAAACATCATCTTTAGCAATATATTTTGCTGTCACTATAACACTACCATTAGCAGCAATACTACCTATTTTAATATATTGACTATTTAAAAGTTCGTAATTAAGATCTTCAACAAAATAACAATCTTTTAAATTTTCTTGGATCATTACATCCTTTATTGGATAACTTGCTGTATTTCTAACAGTAATCTTAAAAGTTATTTCATCATCTTTTTTATAATAAGCTTTTTTATTTTCAATTACTTTTTCAATTACCGGAGAAAATGTTCCAGCTTCTAGCATCCATTCTCCATAAATGATTACATCCTTCTCAGGCATTTCAAAAGTACTAGTACTATACCAACCTAAAAATTTATACCCGCTAGCTACAGGCTCATTAGCAACAGTTACTTCATCTCCTGGATAATAACTCTTCTCTCCTGGTAATAATGCATCTGCATTAGTAGGAATATTTGCTCCTTGAAATTGATAAGAAACTTTATAACTAATTCTTTCAAAGCTACCAACTAATTGAATATTCCCTTCTGGCATTTTAAAAGTTCCATCATCAAATATTATATTTTCATTCTTCCAACCCAAGAACCTATAACCATTAACACTATCTCCTGCCTTTAAAGAATCAACTGTAACAATATCTCCAGCTCCATATTCTTTCTCTCTTGGAACCATATATCCTGAAGGACCTTCTCCTTCTAAGAGATAAGAAACCTTATAACTACTTTTCTTAGTAAAGCTACCTACAAATGTTACATTTTTACTAGGCATTTCAAAAGAATCACCAGTAACATTAATATCCTCTGTTGTCCATCCACTAAACTCATATCCAGGAAAAGTTGGATTAGCTGCAACTCCAACTGATGTTCCACTAGCATAACTTGCTGCAGGAGGCACATCAGGCGCTCCTTCTGGGGCACTTCCATACTGATAATTAACAGAGAATACTTCTATATCTTCCTTACCCATAAATACATGAACGGTATTAGAATTTACTGAAAAAGCATTTTCTCTTGCTGTTGCAGTATTATAAAAATCCATTCTCTTTTTACCATTTAATGATGGTGTTGTTGTAACAATACCAACCGTTAACTTACAACCAGCCTGTAAGTTTTTAACCTTAAATGAGACCATACCAGTTGTAGCATCATAACTTAAACCATCTACTCCACCAACAACTTGACCAGGACAAGAAGAACCATCACTTCTTTTAACAGCTCCAATAGTTCCATCTTCTGTTGTTACAAATTCTTTAAATATTAATCCCTCAGGTAACTTATCTTCAACATAAATAAAATCACTATTAACATTAGCTGTTGCAGTATCACTTGAAGTAACAACATTACTATCTTTCCCATCATAAATAACATCAAGATAATAAGTTAAATCACTATTTTCTGCAACTCTAACATCATTATCTAATAATTGAGAAAAAGAAATTCCAAATGATATAATAGCTATAGAAACAATTACAACAGCAACACTTATGATTAAACTTCTCTTTACTTTTTTCACTTTACTACACATCCTTAATACCTTATACACTCTTACTTTATTAAAAGTATAACATATAAAAAATTTATCATCAATAATTTAATCTTCATTTTCAATTAAATTATTTAAAAAATCTTTAACCTTTAAAAAAGATGTATTATCTTCTATAACTTTATTAAATAAATCAGTTAATTCCATCTTTTCTTTAAACTTATTATATCTTTTAGTAGCAAGTTTTAAATATAAATCAAAATTCTCACTATCATTATCTATAACTAATTCTTCTTCATTATTAGATACAACAATATAACTTATTTCTAATTGATTAAGTTTATCTAAAACTTTAGAATATGGTGAAGCACCAAAAGCTATAGCATCACCATTCCACTTATAATCAAAAAAATGCCAAATAATTATTGCATCATCCTTAAATATCTTATAAAAAGTTCCTTCTTTAATAAAAATAATATGTTTAGGATACTTTTCTTTATAATATAAATACTTATCTAATGTTTTCATTTTAAAATTCCTTTCATAATTTCCTATTTTATTAAGATAACCATAATAACTAGCATAAGATTTATAATATTTAAGCTGATCTTTTTCTTTTAATATTTTAAGTTTTTTTCTAATTTTAGTAATAGTTTTCTTTCTAAATGTAACCTTTAATTTAGAATTAACCATTTTATAAGTATAACCTAAAAAAGAAATACCACCAGTTAACTTATATAAACCACTCTTAGGATTCATTTTAAGTTTTAAATCAGTTATTCTATCTTCAATTTTTACCCATATTTCTTTTAAATTATCTAAAGAAGTATCAAATATTAAAAAATCATCCATATATCTAATATAATAATTACATTTTAACTCTTCTTTTATATAATGATCTAATCCATTTAAAAAATATATAGCTAAAAACTGACTAGTCATAGCACCAATACTTAAACCAGTATTAAATTTATATAAAGGTATTTTTTCATTATACTCTCTATTATATTTATTAATAGTTTCATTAATATAAGGTTTATTAGTCTCACCAATAACTTTTTTTATAATATCAATAACAGACTTATCTTCAATGTCCTCTTCAAGCATTTTTAAAAGTAAATTATGATCTATACTATAAAAATACTTACTTATATCAATTTTCAAACAATAAATATCTATATTTTTATCTTTAATTCTAATTTTATTTATATAATCTATAATCAATTTATTAGCATAACTACTTCCTTTATTTTTTCTAGTAGCGACATTTTGATCTATTAGTTTTTTCTCTAAATAAGGTAATAAATAATAATTTGTTATAAAATGATTAACGATTTTATCTGAAACTGTCTGACTCATTACTAATCTAGCTTTAGGTTCAAATATTAAAAATAATCTAAAAGGTAAAGGTTTATAATTTCTATTTTTTAAAGTCATATAAATATTATAAACATTTACATTTTTATTTAATGAAAATTTAAACACTGCTTTTCTATTTTTACATGTTCTTCTAACTATTTTCCAAGTTGAAAATATATTATCAAAAGTTATAGGCAAGTCATATATATTATTAACACTTTTTTTCTTTTTGTTCATGACTTTCTTTCCATCCTCTAGTCATATTTTTTATTTCTGTTAATTTAAAAATAGAATTTTCAAGTTTTTTCTTATTTATATTTTTATCTTCTTTTAATTGCTCTAAAAAGTGATCAATTAAAGAACATATAACTAACATTTCAGTTATATTTTTTGCTCTTATATTACCTTTAGTATATATAGCTTCATATAAATATCTAACAAGATTATAACATTCATCTTCTAAATGAATTTTTAAATTACGTCTAACTTTAGGAATATTACTAGATATATACATTATTATATATTTATCAAAATCCTTAATAGCTGTTTCTAGGTGAAAAATAGAACTTTGGTGCATTTTAACACCTCCAAAATATTTTTGCATTAAGCTGCTATGTTAACAAAATTATTGCTAACATAGCTTCTGATGCAATTTTTTTTGAAATATATTCATAGAATTATACCTGTTTCACATTAGTGAGTGCTAAATTCTACCGTAGTAATATTAATACTATGAATTTAGCAAGATTATTTTAATGGAAAATGCCGGACGGACGCCGTTAGAGTTGTTCACGTTGTTGTTGTTGCTGTTACCATTCGTGTTCACGTTATAGCCGTTAGCGTTGTTGTTGTTGAAGTTGTTAGGGGAAAGGCCCCAAGGAGACTAGCGCCCTCTTTAATGGTATAATCCTAAATTAAACTTCATTGAAGTTTAATCCATAATTATTTAGTTATCACACGAAAGGGTTTTCGTGTGATACTTCAAGAGCCAAGAGTGGCATTGTTTTAACTATCCATATCGATTACGTATGGATAATCAACACTCCCGTCACCACTCATATACTCAATGCCCGTGCGGAGTGAAACTGACGGACGGACGCCGAAAGAGCCGCTCACGCTGACGGTGTAGCTGTAACCATTCGTGCCCACGCGATAGCCGTAAGCGCCGTAGTCGTTGAAGCTGTGAGGGGAAAGGACCCAATAAACATTCCCAGAGGCTAGTGGTGACTTACCATTATAAGCTAAACTTGTTTCTTGGCTTGTTATTAATCCTACTGGATATCTTAATGCTCCATTTCCATTCTCTTTATTTA
>CAJUTW010000030.1 GCA_910589335.1 uncultured Bacilli bacterium
ACATAATGGAATTTACTTATAATAGAAAATGCTTCTTCACCATTTTTTTCTAGAAATTCAACTTCTTTATAATCTTTAGTCTCATTATTATCTGTTACAGTTCTAACCTGAAATCTTACTAAATCGGGATTGTTTTTTAATGATTTTGTTAATTTTTTTAATAAATCATTATCCCAATAATCATCACTATCTAAAAATAATATATACTCTCCTTTAGCTTTTTTTACTCCTAAATTTCTAGCTTCACTAACACTTACATGAGGAGAATTAATTATTTTTACAGGGAATTCTTTTGCTATTTCAATACTATTATCTGTTGAGCCATCATTTATAACAATTATTTCATAATCTTTAAAGGTTTGATTGATAACACTTGTGATACATCTTCTAATATATTTTTCTACGTTATAAACAGGAATTATAACACTAAATTTTGGCATTTTATCACCTCTACTTATTTTTATTGTCACTAAATATAAATTTTTTTTGAATTAAATAATTTATAATAAATAATAAACATTCTATAATAATTTTAATAATAGATGGATATATATAATAGAATTTTTTATTTATTATATAAACAGTTAAAGCTGACACTATCATTTGAATTAAAACTAATAAATAATATTTTAAGATATTATATTTTGAATTTTTTTTAAAAACAAATTTTGAGTTTAACCAATAATTATATAAAGAAGAAAATATTCTTGCAATTATTGTTGATACAAGAATAGCTTCTAAGTTAAAAGTATTCTTTAAAAAATTATAAAAAAAAGAAAATAATATTAAATCTAATATAAAAGAAGTTACTGAAGAAAAAAAGTATTTAGCTATTCTTAAAATGTTTTTCTTTTTTATTACCACTTTTACCTCTTTTGATCTATTTAATAAATTACTATATATTAAATAACTCTTTCAATAATTTTATCATATTGTTTAGCAATTATTCAAAATTATTTAAAATATTGCTATTGTTTTTTTATCTGTAGATTATAAAAATTTCTATATTTACTCATTAAATATCTTTTCTAATTCTTCTAGTCGTTTCTTTTGATATTTACTTAAATCTATTTTTTTCTTTTTTCTATTTTCTTTTAAAATATCTTTTACTTCGTTAACCATTTTTTTATCATCTTTTTCTATTATATGAGCATAATCTTTCATATCAATTAGTTCATCACTGGTTCTAATAGTTGTTATTATATCCTTATTTAGTGTTAGGGCTTCTAAATATGTAACAGGAAATCCTTCATAATCAGAAGTTAAAATAATATAATCAGCTTTTATCATATAAGGATATGGATTATTTTTTTTACCTGTAAATGTAATACGATCTGTTAGTTTTAATTTTTTTGTATAGTCCTCATACATTTTTCTATCAGGTCCATCACCTATTATCCATAAATTTATTTCTTTTATCTCTTTTACTAAATTGATTGCTCTTTTTAGTTTTTTTGAACTATCATCTAGACGGCCAACAAAGACAAATAATTTTTTATTTTTAGGTTTTGTTTCAGATACATTTTCTTTACTTTTATTTTTTATTTCTTCTACATCGATTAAATTATTAATTACTTTTGTCTTTTTTTCTAGTTCTTTATAATATTTTAAAAATGAATTTTTTGACTCATTTGATACAAAGATAAGATGTTTGTAATTTGTAATTTTTCTACTATCAAAAAATTCTTTAAATTCTAATTCATTTTTATAGACATTGTTATAATCACTGTGAACATAGAATGCATTATTTATAGAAGCTATTTGAGCTATTTTATTGCAACTATAACTATAAGTTGTATAACAACAAGAAAAGTCATAATTATGATAATTAAATATTTTAAATATTATTTGTCGTGAAAGGTTTATTATTTTTCTTAAAACAACTATCTTACAAGTACTTACTTTTAATTCTTTTACTTTAACATTTGCATTTAATTTAGATAGTAAACTTCCTTTTTTTTCTTCTAATATTAAAGTTACATTATACTTATTATAATCTAGACTATTTAATAAATTCACTTGAGCTATTTCTATTCCACCAATATTTAAAAATTTACTAGCAAACAATAAATCTTTTTTTGATTTTTCTATTAATGACAAAATTATAATTACTACTAATAGACTTACTGATGGAGCAGTTATTATGTGACCAGTAAAAAAAGATAAGATAATTATAAGTAAAAAAGAAGTATGAAACATTTGAGTTTCAAAATTTAATTTTTTTGCTTTATTTAAAACTTTATAAATAATATAAATAACAAGAGAAAAATAGATAATAAAGCCAATTATTCCATGACTATATAAAATGTCAAAATAATCTATTTCTATTAATTTAGTAACTTTTTTATTATTAATATAACCTATTCCAAATAATTGTTGATATAGAGGTGCTTTATTGTATATTGTTGATTTTTTTTCTAAAAAGGTTAATCTTTGACTAAAAATAAAATGGTCAATTAATTCTTTATCTGTAAATACTTCAGTAATATTATCTAATTTTAAATAATCAAGATGAGTTTTGATATTTTTATAGAAATTAGTTTTAGGAATGATAATAATTAAACTTAATACACTGATAATTATTAATATGAAAGAAATGATTATATTCTTATACTTTTTTTCTTTAAATGAATAGTTCCAAAAATATAAAATAGCCATTATAAGAGTTATTCCTAAAGATAATAAAGGAGTTTTGGTACCGACCATTAAAATTACAACTAGATAAATTATAGAAAATATTAAAATAGGAATAATCTTTTTTGATGTGATAAAAACAATTAACATAACTGGTGTTAGTAAGGAAATAATTCCACTTATTTCATTGGCTGAATTGAAAAATCCTAAAGTACCTGCTTTTGTTATTTCATATGATTTAAAACCTATACCTAAAATTAATGGAATAAAAATTAAAAATAAATATAAAAATAAAGTTGTTAATAATGTTAAACTACTAATTCTTATTTCATCTTTAATAGAATAAAGACTTATAAATAATATTGGAAAATAAAATACCTTTATTAATCCTTGTAATTCTTGAAATAAATTATTATTTTTAAAAAGTAATACGCCAATAATATAGAAAATGAAATAGATTCCTATTATAAAATACGGAATAAGAATTTTTTTCTTTTTAAAAGTAAATAACGTGATAATACTGATAAAAAATAAAAACATTATTCTTATAATAATTCCAACTGTAAAATTTATATTAAAAACATGAAGACATAAACCTGTTAATAAATCAATAATTGGTTGAATTAAGATAAAGATTGCTAAAATAATATTAATATTTTTTTTGATAAATTGTTCCATATATACTCCTTTTATGATTTTATTATATCATGCTCCTTTAATTTTATTAAGTATTAAATAGACAATTTTTTACAAGAATAACTCACTATTTATTTAATTATCTTAATATTTATTATATAATAATATTAATAATAAGAATGGAGGAAATTCATGAGTAAAAATAATTCTAGTAAAAAGAAAAATAATAATAGAGAAAAATTTGATATAGAAAAAGCTGTTATGGAAGATAATACTAATAATAGTAAGGTATCTGTTTTGATAGATGAAGATCTAAGAAGTAATAAAGAGAAAAATGTTAAGAAAAAAGTTAGACACATTTTTGTTCATACATTTTTAATTATTTTACTTTTATGTTCTTTAGTATTTTTTGGATTAAAAATATATAACAAAGAAACAACTGCAACTGATTTAATTAATAATTTAATATTAACAGTATTTACTATTATTTTTGTTGCTGTAAGTATTAATTATCAAAAGAAAAATAAAAGTATTATTTTTGTATGTGGATTATTATTATTTAGTTATTTAATTCTTAATTTTCATGGATTAGATAAAATTATTAATATTCCTAGTAGAAGTGTTGAAGATTTTAGTGGAAAGAGTTTAACTTATGTTATGAAGTGGGCTGAGGCGAATAACATTACTGTTAAACAAGAATTTGAATTTAGTGATATGGTTAGTGAATATAAAGTAATTAGTCAAAATATTTCTAGTGGAACTAAGATTAAAGATTTAGACGAAATAACAATCTCTGTTAGTGAAGGTCCTAATCCTTCTAAAGAAATTATTATTCCTAGTATGATTTCTTGGGATACAAAAAGAGTTGTGAATTTTGTTAAAGATAATTATTTAAGTAATGTAGAAGTTGAATTTGTAGAAAGTGATAAAGCAAAAGATACTGTAATTGAACAAAACACTAGTGGTAGTTTAAAAAGAGATGATGAACTTAAACTTAAATTTTCTTATGGAGAAGAACTTGGATTTGATGAGGTTACTTTAATTGATTTTACAGGTATGAGTAAATTTGAAATTGAATTTTTTATGAAGCAGCATCAATTAAAATATAGTTTTGATGAAGATTTCTCTAATAAAGAAAAACGTGGATATGGGATGAAGCAAAATATTGAAGCTGGTAAAAAAGTTAAAGTTAATGATCGGGAAGTTAAAGTTACAATTAGTAAAGGTCCTGAGATTAAAGTTCCTAATTTAGAGGGAATGACTATTACTGAAGTAACTGAATGGGCTATAAAAAATAAAGTAAAACTAGAGTTTAGTGATAAATATGATGATAGCGTTAGTGAAAATGCAGTTATTAGTACAAACTACTCAAAAGGAAAAATTATTGAACAAGGTACGGTTATTAAAATAGTTTTATCTCGTGGTAAATTAAAAATGCCTAAATTTAAATCATTTAATGAATTTAGAGAATGGGCAGATAAATATGAAATAAAATATGAAGAAAAACATGAATTTAATGATAGTGTTGCAGCTGGTGAAGTAATTAGTTACTCATATAAAACTGGAGATACTATTAAAAATGATGATACAATTATTGTTAAAATAAGTGATGGTAAAAAATGTGAAGTGCCAAACTTAAAAGGTCTAACTAAAAAAGAAGCAATTTCTAAGTTAGAAAAAGTTAATTTGAAATATAATTTTGTTTATAAAGCAAGTAATGAAATTAGTAAAGATAAAGTAATTAGTCAATCAATTAGTGCAGGAAGTGAAGTTTCATCTGGAACAACTATAACAGTTACACTTAGTAATGGTAAAAAAGAAAGTAGTTCTAATAGTTCTACTTCTAATAAACCTAATAATAGTGGTAACTCTAATGGTAATAATAATTCTGGTGGAGACAATAGGCCTGTTACTCCAAGTTGTGATAAGAATAAAACTACTAAAGTTTATATTTATGATGAATTATTATCTAGTACTCCTAGTACAACTTGTTCTAAACTTAAATCAGCTTATCCAGGTATAAAATTTTCATGTAGTTATGTAAAAAACCCTGGTTTATCAAACGGTATGATTGAAAATGCGAATTCACTTGATGCTAAAGATTTAAATTATTGTGATAGTTATTCTGTTTTAATTGTTTCAAATTAAAAGGAATCCCTAAGGATTCTTTTCTTTTTTAGTTAAATTCTTCAGTAAAATTACCGTTTATAAATATCGGAATTTCTTTTTGATCTTTTGTAATTCCTGTGATATTTAAATCACTTGTTCCAATCATAAAATCAACATGAGAATCGGAATTATTTAAATTATAATTGTTAAATAGCTCTTCTTTAGGAATAGATGGTCCATTTTCAATACATTCAGTAAATGAATCTCCTAAAGCTAAATGACACGCAGCATTTTCATCATAAAGTGTTTCTAAAAATACTTGATTACAATTTGAAATTGGAGAATCAAATGGTACTAAAGCTACTTCTCCTAACATATTAGAATTTTTACATATGTTAATCATTGAATTTAGAGTTTCCTCCCCTACTTTAGCACTTGCTTCTATTACTTTACCATTTTCAAAAGTAATTTTAAATTTGTCGATTATTATATCATTATAAGTTAATGGTTTTGATGAATAAACAACTCCATTAGCACTAAAACAATCAGGAGATGTAAAAACTTCTTCTGTTGGAAAATTAACTAAACAATCTTTACTATTAGCTATTCTTTCACTGCCAGATTGCCAAATATGTTTATCTGGTAAATCAATTTTAAAATTAGTTCCATTAGATGACTTGTAAAATAAAGTTTTAAATTGATAATCAGTTAATTTTTTAGCTCTAATTTTTAATTTATTTATTTTTTCATTCCATATTTTTACAGGATCTTCTTCTTTTAAACTACAAATATCAAAAATATTATTCCATAATTTATCTAAGGCATTATTATCGTTTTTATATAGCTCTTTAGCCCATGCTTCTGTTGGTACAGCTGCGATACACCATGCTAGAGAAGATTTATCACGATATTTTTCAAATTCTTTTCGAGTTTCAAAAGCATATTTTGTCATAGCAGTTATTTTTTCTTTTGCTATATCTTTCATTAAACCTGGGGTATTTGATGTTAGCATAAGAAAAGCAGCATTCTTTTTAGCATAAATATTCCAAATTTCTTTATTCCAAAATGTTAATTTTTTTAATTCTTCAATTTCTAGATTTTTTAAAGCTTCATGTTTTAGATAAGGATCATGTAAATCATAATATATATCTTTTACCCCTAAATTGTAAGCTATTTTTGATAATATTCTTACAAAATCCATCCTTTCAATATCACAACTTATAAATAAAGGTTGACCTGTTTCAATCTTTAAACAAGTTTCTAATAATACTTCTGCATATTTTTCTAATAATTCGTTATTCATAAATAATTTTAATCTTTTTTAAGATTTCCTCCTTGTTTATATTTTTACTTCTTTTATTATTATACTTAATTTATAGACAAAAGAAAAGATAAAAGCTTAGCTTTTACCTATTCAACTATTAATTCTATACGATATCTTTTATCTCTATTTACTTTAAATGTATAAGTTTTATCATTAATTGTTTGTTTAATTTGTGAGATATCTCTTTGTAATAATTCGTTTAGCTCACCATAATCACTTATATTAGCTTTATTAGATATATAGATAGCATATTCACCTTTTGGAATATTAGAAATATCAATTGTATTATCAAACCAAGCTCTAGTCTTATCTAATTTATCATTTAGAGTTGCTCCTACTGTATACATTCCATTAGTTATACTTCCTAAATCATATTTATATTTTTTATAATTTGTAGTATTTTCAAATATAATTTTTCTTTCTACTTTTGCATCTTTTTTCAAATCCATACCATATGAATAAGATGTTCCTTTTATGTGGAATTTGTTATTAGTAAACTCTAATGTTCTAAATTGATTGTATTGATTATAAGTACTTGTTGCAGTTTTATCACCAATTTTTTCACTTCTTATTAATAATTCTATTGGTAAACTATTATCTAAATAATTATTTCTTGTAGTAATTGTTTTGTTATCAGTAAATGTAGATACTTGTTCTTTTAATACTTTATTACTAACAGTTGATTCTGCGATATATTCATCAGTAAAAGTTATAACATATAATTTATAATCTCCATCTTCTATATCTTCAGTATCAATTGTACCTTTAAACCAAGAATAAGTATAATCTTTTCCATCTGTAGAATAAACTGGTCTAGTCATTTCTTTTTTATCAGTAATCTTTTCTAATGATTGAAAATAGATATCATCATTATTTAATGATTCATAAACTAACATAAAATTGATATTAGTATCTTCTGTATGATTAATTCCTTTGATAGCATTATATCCTTTGATAGTTAACTTATTATCAATCACTTTTAAATAATCAAAATAGAATAATGCCTCTTTTTCTTGTAAATCTTCGTTATCATATATATTTTCTATAACTGTTATTTCAATTGTTTTTTCTGTTTTATTATTAGCTGAATCTGTTACTTGATATGTTATTTTATAGTCTCCCTCAACCTTAGTATCAACTGTATTTTCAATAACTTTTATTTTACTTGTTAAATCTCCATCTTCTGAGTCTATTGCAGTTACTCCTTCTAATTCATCAAATTCATCATTTAATAAAATTATTTGATTTACTGCATTTATTACTGGAGCTCTGTCTTTTACTACTTCTACTTTAATCTCTTTTCTAGTTTTTTTATTTTTACTATCAGCAACTTCATAAACTATTTTATAAATTCCAATAGCTTTAATATCAACATTATTTTCAATAACTTTTATTTTACTTGTTAAATCTCCATCTTCTGTGTCTGTTGCAGTTACTCCTTCTAATTCATCAAATTCTTTATTTTGTGTTATTATTTTATCTTCTGCTGTGATTTGGGGAGCTTTATTTTCTTTAACAGTAACTTTTATTGTTTTAGTTGTTGTATTATTTGCTGAGTCTGTTACTTGATATGTTACTTCATATGTTCCTGGTTTATTGATATCAACTGTATTTTTAATGACTTTAATTTTACTTGTTAAATTTCCATCTTCTATATCAGTTGCAGTTACTCCTTCTAATTGATTGAAAGTTGTTCCTTCTATTATTGTTTTATCCACAACATTAATAGTTGGAGAATTATTTTCCACAATAGGTGTTGATAAAGTTATAGCAACTCCTGGAGCACTTGCTAAAGTATAACCATAAATATTATTATTATCAGTTAAACTTACAGGTACTTTGTACCATTTATTTCCACCTACATTTACAGTTTCTAATACTGGTACATAAGAGTTTGTATATAAACCACTGATTAAAGAGTATTTTGCATCTTCAGTATTATAATTTACCCAAGTATATTGGTTACCTGATACTGTAACACTAACTTTTCCATAATTAGTTGTTGTAAATTTTAAACTATCTGCACTTACCCATTCTTTTTGATCATACCAATAATCACTTGTTACTAAATATGCAACTGGTTGATTATTTAAGTATGCTGCAGAATAAACCATAACATAACGATCTTTTAATAAAGTTTTTCCAGTATTTGATATAAGTGAAGAATCATAATAATAATTAGTATTTTTTGTTGTAATTGCAACGCGTGGTTTTAATTCAGTATTTTCTATATATAGATTATATTCGTAATCTTTATTTTGGTAATTTGTAACATTATTTGGACTAATATATCCATTTTTACCTTTATTTATTTTTGTAACACTACTAGCTTTTACATACACATAACTATTCCAATTATAATCTCCTGATGTTATCTCATTATAATTATTATCTAAATTTAAATCACTAACTACTTTATACCATTTTTCATTATTTCGTTCTACTTCGTCAACAATAACAAGAGCATCTTCTGCTTCAGGGTATGAATAGATAAACTTAGATGAAGTGGATGGTTCTTGATATGCATTAGTTTGTCCTTTTACTACTCCTAATTGATAATAATTATAATCTTGTAAACCTAAAGCTTTATCTAAAGAATAATAATTAGCGGCCATTTTTTCTGACCAATAAGTATCGGATGCATATTTTACATTCATACCTATCCATTTATCACCAAATTGTGGACCAAAATAGCGCCAATCCCTTGGATGAGCATAACCATAAGTTATCCATTTAGAGGCATATCCTAAAATACTACTTGCAAATGATGCATACCAATTTGCAGCTTGAGTTGGATTAGAATCTACAGCATTTAGTCCAAAACCATTGTTTTTATTGATAGCTAAATTACTTGTTCCATTTCCTGTTTCATTTCTACTTAAGCTTAGAGAAAGAATTGCATTGACTCCATATTTTTCTTGTGCATAATAGAAAAATGTTCCCATACCATATAATCTTGATGATCCATTATTAGAAGCATTTCCATAAGCATTTTTTTTAATCCCCATATTATTTCTTATATATTCATCGATATTAATACTTGAATAACTTGTTCTTGTATGATTAGAAAGATACATATAATAGTTATAATATGGATTTGATTTATTTACAGAGTTGTTATAATTACCGTTTTTATAATCTTTAACTAGAGTTGTTAAATTTGTATAAAAATAATGTCCATCATAACTGTAAAAGGTACCATTATTTAGCATCTCTGGTTTGGGTCCAATTGTTCTTCCACTAGAACCATTATAGGTATTTTGAATTTTTGCAACATAGTTATGTCTTAATTCATTATTTTGAACTGTATAAGAACTTGTTGATTTTATCCAAGTTATAGGAACGATTTCATAGGCTTGTTGCTCTATCCATCCTGTATAATTTCCTATTTTTACTTTAGCCATCCATTTATTTTTAGTACTTGAGTATGCTGTTGCAATATGTGCACCGTCTACTCCACCATATAGTGAACCTGTATCCATATAAGTGTAAGCAGTATTTTTATTATAATCATTATAAAAATATGTTAAAGTTTCAGGATTAACACTTAAATCAAGAATACCTACATTAGCATCTATTATTTTAGTATTTCCACTAATTTTAGTCATGATAGCTAAATCATCTGCTCCATTATTTACCATATAATTTTTGGCTTCTTCATAATTTGTAAAACATGCAACTTTATCAATTGCTCCATCATTATGAAAACCAGCCACTTCATAATTACCACAAAGATTTCTGTTTTTATAGTTATTAACATCAAAGGCATAAACATTTTTAATATTTAAAAAAATAGTTGCTAAAGTTGTGGCAATTAAAATATTTTTTTTCTTCATTTTATACCTCCTAATCCTAGTATCTTATCTATATTATAGCATTTTTATAATTGTAAATATTTTTTTTGATACTTTTTTTAGGGAGATTGACATTTTTTGACAAATCAATTAGTTTTTATTTTTTTCTGTTACATTTGTTTTTTTCTATACTATTTAAAATTCTAATGTTATAACTTTTTTTAAATAATTATAGTATACTTTTAATTCATTAAATATTTATTAAATTATTTATGTTACTTGATAAATTCATAATAATTAGATATAATTTTATAATAAGGTTTGGTTTTTGGAGGAGAAATATGGCAAAGGAAAAAGAAATAAAAGAGAAAAAAACTGCTAATATCTTTATAGGACTATTTTTAATTATAGCTTTAGGTTGCAGTGGATTTGCAATTTATGAATTATTGCTACTTAGTTCAATTGAAACTTTAATTAGATTTATTGTTATAGGAATTATTGGTGTTTTAGATTTATATTTTATAATTAAAGCAAATAGAATTATAAAAGGTAAAATTAAGAAAAAAAAATCTGTTAATAAAGGTTTATTTATTACTATATTGTTTATATATAGTATTATCTGCTTTTTAGTAGGAGGAATAATCTTTTATGTTTATGGAAAAATTGATAGTTTAAATAAAAATACAGTTACATATACTTCTAAATTGTTAGTTATGAATAATAATGCTGCAACTGATATTGATGATATAAATGAGATGACTATTGGAATTCTTGATGATCAAAAAAATCCTGAGGGATATATTATTCCACAAGAAATTATTAGAGAAAATAAATTACAAGATGAGAATGAAATTAAAAAGTATGATGATTATACTTCTATGCTTGTAGATTTATACGCTAATGAACTTGATGCTATGTTTGTATCTGGAAGTTATGTTTCAATGTTTTCTGGTATTACAGGATACGAGAATATTGAAATAGATACAAAAGTAATTACAAGTAAAGATAAAAAAATGAAAAAAGCTGCAACTTCTTCAATTGAGACAGCGTCTTCTGGTAAATCTATTACAGAGCCATTTACAATTCTATTAATGGGAATTGATTCTACTGATGAAGTTTTAGAAAAAAATGCTATTGCTAATGGTGATACTTTAATTCTTATTACTTTTAATCCTAAAACTCTTAATGCAACAATGATTTCAATTCCTAGAGATAGTTATGTTCCAATTGCTTGTTGGAGTGGTAAACCAGAAAATAAAATTACTCATGCTGCTGCATATGGAAATGATTGTATGATAAATACAATTCAAAATTATTTTGATACTAAGATTGATTATTATGCTAAAATTAATTTTAAAGGTTTAGTTAAATTGGTTAATGCTGTTGGTGGTGTTGAAGTTGATGTTCCACAAGTATTATGTACTGATGATTCTTCACGTGGTGGTGAAATATGTATACAACCAGGTAGACAAGTATTAAATGGAGAACAGGCTTTAGTTTTTGCAAGAAATAGAAAAGCTTTAGCTAACGGTGATTTTGGTAGAGCACAACATCAACAAGAAATTATAATGGCTTTAGTTAATAAAATGAAAAATATTAAAGATGTCTCTAAATTTATGGAAATTTTAAATACTATTTCTAATAGTTTAGATACAAACCTTACAACTAAGCAAATATTATCATTTTATAATGTTGGTAAAGATATTATTAAAAAAAGTTTAAGTTCTGACGATGCTGATTTAATAAATATTCAACAGTTATTTTTACAAGGTACTGGACAAATGATATATGATGAAAGAGCAAGAATGGTTTTATGGGATTATGTTCCTATTAATGATAGCAGAAAAGATATTATTCAAGCTATGAAAGAAAATCTAGAATTAGCTAATCATAATATTATTAAAGAATTTAGTTTTTCTATAAATGAGCCTTATGAAAAAGAAATTATAGGAAAAGGTCCTTATAAAAAAACTGGTACTTATACTCTATTACCTGATTTTACAGGAGACAGTGAAGCTACAGCTAGAGCATATGCTTTAAAAAATGGAATTTCTGTTACTTTCAAAGGCTCTGGTGGTACTGTTATAAGTCAAAGTTATCCAGCTAATAAACGTGTTGATTTAATTAAAGGTAGTGTTGTTTTAACTTTATCTGGAAGTGTCAAACAAGATACAGACGATAGTGATAAAGTAAGTGATAAAAAACCAGTTAAACCAAATAATGATAAAGATGATGAAGATGATGATATTAAAGATAACGATGATAAGAATGAAAATAATAATCCAAGTATTGATGTTCCTGAGTCTAGTCTTCCTACTGAATAAAATAAAGTTAGATATTTTTATGCATCTAACTTTTTCTTTATAATTTTTATAATAAATTATTATTAAATATATAATTTTAAGAAAATTTTGTATAACATATATAATTAATAATACTTGCTTGTAGCTTGGGTATACATATTTCTTTAAATCAATATACTTTAATGTAGTAATATTTCACTTTAAAGTTTTATAATCACAACCTTAACACTACAATTTGTAAAGATACGTCTTAGAACATGAAATATAATTACTTAAATTAAATTTAATAAGAAATTATTTTATTATTGTTCGCTTAATTTAGAAAAATAAAAAAACTACATTACTGTAGTTCAACTAGTGATAACTTATTTTTATCATGGATAAAAATTAATGTTGCTTCTTTTTGATAATCTGAGAAATTATCATCTGTGTATGACCATGATACTTTTACTTTATATGCCATTTCATCATTTTGTTCATTATAAGCATATGTTTCTTTTTCAACACTTTCGATTGTAATTTCGGATACTGTTGGTAATGATTGTTTACGATTATTATAAATATTACTTTCTACATATTTATAATAAGTATCTTCAGCATTAAGTAAAAAGTTATCGATTATTTCTTTATATACAAAATCTACTCCTCCAACATCAGTTTTAGCTACTTTATCATTTAAAGAATAAAAATCATAAATAAACATTTCTGAAATTTTTTTTACATATGCTTCTTCATCTATGTTTTTTGAAGATAAAATCTCTTTTAATTCATCAAACATTTCTTTATATTTTTTTGGCTTATTTTCTTTTAATTTATAATCATAATCTTTAATTTCATTTACTATTTTTACTTCATTTACTTTTTCTTTATCATTATATTTAAAATAAATGATCGCTCCAACAACAATAGTAAATATTATAAAAATTAATATAATTACTCTTTTAACGTTCTTTTTTAATTTCATATTATTACCTCTTTACTCTTTTTCTTTATTTTTGTCTTCATTCAATAAATCAAAGACAATTATATCATTAGAGACATCTAGTAATTTATTAGCATATTCTGTATTTTTTGATATTTCTTCTTCCGAAATTGGATCTTCTGATAATGGTAAGTATGCAGCTTTTTGACTATTATAATATAATCTATTTGTTACCCAGTTACCATTAGGGAATACGACTATATTTTTATCTTTTATATTAAAAATATCATTACCTAAAGCATATTTATTATAAAAACCAAACATATTACCAATTGTTGGCATAACATCATACATACCCATTACATCTGTTATTTCTTGATTTAATTTAGTATCTTTCATGTCATTTGTCCATATAATAAATGGTACTCTTCTTCCAATTTCATATTGATAAGTATCGTATTCTTTGTAATCAGGATCATTTTCGTCTAGAATACTATCTGTTTCTTTATCATAATTATATAATCTATTATAATCTTTTCTGGATAATCTGGCATCATGATCACCATAAATTATTAATACTGTATTATCTAAAAGTCCTTCTTCTTCAAGATTTGCGATTAACTCACCTAAAGCACTATCAGCATAATGTATTGATTTAAAGTAGTTTCCTAATTTTGTTCCTTCCATATAAGGATATATAATTTCTTCGGTAGATCCATCATCATTGGTAACAGTTTCTTTCATATCAACTGGGAATTCACCATATTTATCTGTTTCTGAGAATGGTGTATGATTTGTTAACATTATCATTGAACCATACCATTTTTCTTGTTCTTTATCTATTTTCTTTAATTTATTTATTGATTGATTAAAAAATTCTTTATCAGAAAGTCCTAAACCAATACTTTTTTCTTTTGTTACTTTATAATCTGTTTTACTATAAAATCTTTCATATCCTAAGGTTTTGTGCATCGCTCTTCTATTCCAAAAATCGGCATTATTAGCATGCATACTAAATGTGTAATATCCTTTTTCTTTTAAAAGATTTGGTGTTGAAATATACTTTCTATCTGAATAAGATACAAAAGCTGTTCCACTTTTTGTTGGCATTAATGAAGTATTGTATGTTAGTTCTGAGTCACTACTAGTTCCAACACTTACTTGAGAGTAGAAATTAGAAAAATACATTCCTTCATTTGCAATTTTATTTAAAGTTGGAGTTGCTTCTTCTCCATTAAAGCTTTGATACAATGCATTTGTCATAACACTTTCAGCATGAATAACTAATACATTTTTCCCTTCAAATATTTTACTATATTCATTTGTTTTTATTTCATCACTATTAGAGAAGTATTCTCTAAATTCTTTATTTGCTTTATCATATCCAAACATTGAATTTATTTTAGGTTGAACTGAAGTTATTACATCATTAACTTGATAAATATAAATTCCAAAACGCATAACAATATATTCTTTATTCCATTGTTTAAAAAATCTAGAAATATCAAGTGATGACAATGTTACTAAAAATACTATCAACATGGCTCCAGCAACGCCTAAAGTTTTAAATGTTCTTTTTTTACGTTCTGATTTTAACTCTATTTTTTTATAATAGTTTTTCTTTTTTAATTGTAAATGAACAATTATTATTGCTAATGGTGAAAGAATATAAACTAAATCTTTTAGTTGTAAAACATTTTCTACAACTGCATCACCTACATCACCAATGTATTGTGTAAGTGATAGCATTGAAATAGATGCAAAAGAAGTATAAAAAGTATAATATACTGAATTTATCATACAAACAGCACTTAAAAAGATATTAAAAGATAAATAATAAGCAAATCTATTTTTAGGTTTTAATAAATAACCAAATGCTCCTATTGTTGTAGCTATCACTGTATCAGCTAAAATAGCCTTCCATGATAGATAGTTTTCTAAAGAATGCATACAAAAAAATCTTAAAATAGTAGAACTTAAAACTGTAGATACAACAAATGCCATGAACAGCATATTATTTTTAAAATATTCTCTAATTAAATGTTCTTTTTTCATTTTATTTACTTTTTTTATAATATTTTTTTTTAGTTTATTTAAGCTTATTTTTATTCTTTTCATAAAATTACCTCACTTAATAATTATATCATGGTGATAATCTTTTTTCAATATTTCTACTTTTTTGATTAATTTAGATAAAAAAATTATAAATTTTTATTTAATTTATAATTTCCTGCATTAATTACCATACCTAATACAAATATATATGATAATAGATAAACCCATAATAAAAGTATTAAAATATTAGAAATACTTCCATAAAATAAATCATATTGAGTGAATTTTTCAATATAAAAGGCAAATATTTCTGTTGATAAAATCCAGCCAATAGATGTAAAAATTGCTCCTTTAGTAGTTGTTTTCGTAGGAATTTCTTCATCTGGAGATAAGACATACATTAAATCGATATTAAAAAAAAGTATTAATAAAATTATTGGATATTTTAATATATGAAGTATATTTTGAATAATTATAACTATTTTTCCATCTCCTGCTATTTGTTTTAAAATATCAAAAATATTTGTTCCAAATACTGGAACAGCTATTAAAAAGAGAAATAAACCTACTAAGATAAAAGTCATTATAATTGCTTTTATTCTTCTTTTTATTATAGTATTTGGTTTTACCTTATATATTTCATTAGATATATTTATCATCGAATAAGTTCCATTTGATGCTAATAAGAATGCTGAAAAATAAAATATTATTATATTAAAATTTATTCCATTACCACTAATTATACTATTTATTATGGTTGCTATTTCATCAGGTACAGATGAAGATATAGCAACTCTTATTGTTTCTGTTGAAATAGATAAGGCTGCTGCCATAGTTGCAATTACAGCTACTAAAGGAATAATTGTCATAACAAGAAAAAAAGCAAGTTGACCTGGTAATATTCGCATTTCTGGTCTCATTAGAAGTTTGAATATTTTAAATATAAAGTCTCTTGCTTTTTCCATAGTTTCACCTTTATTTATAATCTTCTTTATTAGTTATCATTTCTAGTGTTGCTTCATTTATAGCATCATCTAATGTTTTGATTTCATCATTTATTATACTATATCCTATTGCTGCTCCAAACTCATGTGGTAAATTTTTCATTTCTTTAGCTAATTTTTTTGTATAAGTACTAATTTGTCTATCACTATACCCTACTAAATAAATTAAGAATTCATTTCCATCAGTTCTAATTATTTCACTGTTTTCTAATTGAGTATTAACTAAAATTCCAGCAGCTTTAACAATTAATTGATCTCCTTCTTCATGTCCATAATTATCGTTAACATATTTTACATTATTTAAATCAACCATAACTATAGATTGAGGAAATACTTCACATTCTTCCCATTCTGGCATTTTTACATTTAAATAATTTCTATTTTTTAGTGAAGTCAACATATCTGTATATTTATGTCTATCTGTTATTTTTACTTTTTTTATTTGTTTTTTCTTTTTTATTATTAAATATAAAATTGTTAATAAAATTAATGGTGTAAATATTAATAATAAAACTATTGCATAAACTTGCTCTAATGTTCTTTCTTCTAAAATAGAAGCATTTAAATTTTCAATACCTGAATTACGATAATTGTAATATGAATTTGTATTAATTATGTAGTTAAATAAATCATAAAAAGCTTCATTATTATTTTTAACCATAAATTTGTAGTCATTCATCATAGTGTCTCTGTATAATAATTTTAACTTTTTAAATTTACTATTTTGATAGTGTGAATAAATTTCATAATCCACTACTATTATTTTGTTATTAGCATTTTTAATCAAATCATCTAAGTCATTATATGTTTTAATATTTGCCCTAGAATTATTTAGAAAATAATTATATAACGAGTCACCTTTTAACATTGCAATATTTTGATCTTTTAGGCTTTCAAAAGAATTTACTATATGATTATCTTCTTGTTTTCCAAGGATTGCATAATCTTCTACAAATGTTGAAAGGGTTGGTAAATATTTTTCATCATTAAAATTGTAATAGTCAAAATAAACATCTACTTTACCTTTTTCAATAGCTTCTTCTAATTCTTTTTTATTTTTGAATTTTTGGTATTTAAAATTAATATTTGCTAATCTAGAAATTCTATCTATATATTCTCCAGCTATTCCTGCTACTTTGTCATTTACTTCTACTTCGTATGGTTCATGTTCCACATAACCATAGATATAATTTTTAGAAATTAATGATGCTTTTGTTTTAGCATTTAATTTATTAATTTCTAAATAATAATTTAAGTAAGCATTATTATATTCTTTGATATATTTTGTTTGACGCCATTTATTATAATATTTTGTTAATATAGCATTAAGATCTTTATTGTTTTTACTAAGTGTTAGAACAATTTGTTTTTTTAATTCTGTAAAATAATAATTAATTGAATATTTATCTTTTTTAATAGTATAATTTAAATACATATTATTAGGTAC
>CAJUTW010000031.1 GCA_910589335.1 uncultured Bacilli bacterium
ATAGTAGGTCCATACACTAGTAATACATGGACAAACACCAATGTAGTAGTAACATCATCATGTACTGATGGAGGAAGTGGTTGTAAAGAACCTAATAATCAATCACAAACATATAGAGAAGAAGGAATTTATAATTTTCCTCATACTATTTATTATGATGAAGCTTTAAATGCTGTTACTTGTCCAGCATTTAAAGTAAAAATAGATAAAACAAAACCAACTTGTGTTAAAAAGCCCCGTACGAATTGGACTAACAAAGATAATAAAAAATTAACAATCGAGTGTTCTGATAGTGGTGGAAGTGGTTGTGCAAAAAATAAATTTTCCAAAACTTTTAAAACTAGTGAATTAGGAAGATGTATAAAAGATGGAGAAATCGCAATTTCTGATAAAGCAGGAAATACAAAAAAATGTAAAGTAGATGTAAAAATAGATACAGATAAACCAATTGTATCCTGTACATATATGGGAGGTGATGCTCATGATAAGCAAGAATGTAATAGCCATGAAATAGCATATTATTTTGTATGTGATTATGAAGATAAGTGTAGTGGTTTACTCTATAGAAATGTAAGATGGGGTAAAGGCGGTAATGCAAGACAAGCAAGTGGAGCAGCACCACAATCTTCACCTACTACTGGAAATTATAATTGGCATGATACACTATGTACAGTAGATTCAAAATCCTCTGGAGCAAAAATATTTACAGGTAAAGAATACTATGTACAAGATGTTGCAGGAAATTTAAAAAAATTCAAATAACAAATCAATAAAAAACTTCATCATATTAATCGATGAAGTTTTTATGTTTTAAGAATTAAAAAGAACTTTTTCATTACGATACTGTTTAATAATTATAAATAAAATTAATCCAATATAGAAAACAGTAGAGATAAACATTAAACTAATATGTAAGTAATTTATATTATTAGAATTTATATCATTAAATATTTGAGTAAAGTTTAAAAAAGGAATAATTGACATTAATGTAGTTGTCTTAATTTTTATCATAAAAGCAATCATTCCTGGGAAAAAACTTATGAAACTAAGTGGTGTTAATGCACTCTGTGCTTCTTTAAAAGTTTTTGAATAAGATGCAATAGAAATACATAAACCACTTATCAAAGCAGAATAACAAATTATTATAAAAATTGTTATTAAAGAAGTATTTAAATTTGGTAATATACTAATATTTTTATAAATATCCATCTTATTAACATATAATAGAGATATTAATGTAAGAATAAAACTTAAAACTCCTGTAATAATAGATGATATAAATACACTTAAAAATTTACCTAAAATTATATCTCGACTTTTAATTGGAAAAGTTAATAATGTTTCTAAAGTTCCACGTTCCTTCTCTCCAGCCGTTGTATCTGTAGCTGGATATGTAGCAGAAATAGTAATAGCCATTATAATAAATAAAAATGCATAAGTAGTTATATAATTAGCATAAAAACTATTATTCTTTTTAGAAATAGTTTTATAATCAATTGTAATTATATCTAAAACTTCTTTACTATTAATACTGAATTCATCTAAATAATTAGCTTGTAAAATACTTTTATAACTATTTAAATATTGTTCTGCAACTGTTACATATAAAGTACTAGTTTCAATATTTTGGTCATAATGAATTGTATATTTATTATCCTTTTTAGTAATAAAGAAATCAAGTTTTCCATCTTCTAATAATTTCTCTAAATTCTTTTCATTATCTATTTTATTTTTAAATTTAACATTTTTAGTTAATTCATTTTCATAATCTGAAAGTTTGTAATTAAATCCAACATTATAAGAATTATCTATATTTTTATTAATTTGATAATCAAAAAAAGAAGACATCCCAATAACTAATAAAGGAATCATTATTGGTATTATAAGCATCATAGATAAAGATTTTTTATCTCTAAATACTTCCCTTAATTCTTTTTTTAAAATAGAAAAAATTTTATTTTTCATTATCTTCACCTCCAATTAATTTGAAAAAACTATCTCTTAAATTTGTAGTTTTAGTTTTCTTTTTAATTTCATCAGGTGTTCCAAAAGCAATAACTTCACCCTTATTAACCATATAAACTTTAGAACAAATCTCTTGAGCTTCTTCCATATAATGAGTTGAATAAAGGATAGTTTTACCACGCTTTTTTTCATTCTTTATAAAATTTAAAATAATTTGACTAGAAATAATATCTAATCCACTAGTTGCTTCATCTAAAATATAATATTTAGGATCATGAATTAAACATCTAGCAATATTTACTCTTTGTGTTTGACCAGTAGATAAATTTTCTATTTTGTTATACAAAAAGTTCTCTAATTCTAATACTTCACTAATATAATTAATCCTTTTTTCAAAGTCCCCATTATAATCATAAAATTCTAAACACATTTTTAATAATTCATAAGCAGAGATACTTTTATAGATTTTTGTATTTCCAGATAAATAAGCTATATCCTTTTTTATCTCTAATGCACTATCAATAAAAGTTTTATCATCATATTTTATAACTCCACTAGTAGGTTCCATTATCCCACCAATCATTCTAAGAAGAGTTGTTTTACCAGCACCATTAGGCCCCAAAATACCAACTATTTCCCCATCATTTGCTTCTAATGAAATATCATTAACTGCAAAAAATTTATTCTTTAATCTTTTTTTATCAAGTTTGTAAAACTCTTTTTTTACATTCTTAACCTCAATCATAAAAAAACTCCTTTACTTAAATTTAAAATAATTATATCATAAATAAGAGGAGGGAAATAAATGTTATTATATATTTATCCAAAATGTTCTACTTGTAAAAAAGCATTAAAGTTTTTAGAAGATAGAAATATAGAATTCGAAATTAGAAATATAAAGGATAAACCACCAACACTTAAAGAATTTAAAGAATATAATAGCATTGGTAAAAAAGAAATAAAAAAATACTTTAATACTAGTGGAATTCTCTATAAAGAATTAAATCTTAAAGATAAATTACTTAATATGAGTGATGAGGAAAAAATTAAAACTTTAATAAGTGATGGAATGTTAATAAAAAGACCTTTATTAATAGGAAATAATTTTGTTATAAACGGTTTTAGAGAAAAAGAATGGGAAGATATTTTTAATTAAGCATAGTTAAATAAGGAGGAAATTATATGAAATTAATAGAATGTCAAGGAAGTCATAATATCTATAAAGTTATGACTGAACTAACTGATGTAAGTAATAAAGAAATAATTGCTAATAGCGTTGATGCTGCAGTTGAAAAACACGTACCACAATATGAAATAAAAGAAGATAAAGTTGAAATAGTTGTTAATCATGTTATGGAAGAAGACCATTTAATTGAATGGATTATGGTTGAATATGAAGATTTAGATATAACTAAATATTTTAAAGCATTTGATAAAGTTGTTTTAGAAGCTCAATATGTACCAGGTATGAAAATATATGCATACTGTAATAAACATGGTTTATGGATGAATCAAATAGATTAAAAAAGAAAATAAAACTCACAATTTAGAGTTTTATTTTTTATATGCGTATAACTATCTATTTCATTAGGATAATCAGTTATTTTAAAAAAAGGAAATTGATACTCCATTCTTTGAAGAAGTAATAAATAATCATTTAAAATTCTTTCAAGAATCAGGTCACTTTTCTTTTCTCCATTTGCTTTAAAGTATTTTCTGTATCTTGAAAAAAAGATAATAAGGACTAATTAATGTATCAATTTCTTCAGTCATAATCTTTAAAAGTAAATAATTTTTATGTTCTAAATATATTTTATATTAATTGACTTTTTTATAAAAATATAATATAATAAGCCGCATGGAGGAATCTTATGAATATTGACTACAATCTATATAAAATTTTTCTTTATCTTTATGAAGATAAAAGTATTTCAAAAACGGCTAACCGACTTTATGTATCACAACCTGCAATAAGTTATAGTTTAAAAGAATTAGAAAATCAGTTAGGCTATAGTTTATTTTATAGAAATTCTAAAGGAATTGAGCCAACCTTAGAAGCAAAAGAGTTATATAATTACATTTCAACTGCTTTTAATATTTTAAATGATGCTGAAGAACATATAAAAAATTTAAACAGTTTAAATATTGGTTGTATAAGAATTGGAACACCATCACATATAGGAATTTTTTACTTGTCCGAATTTATTGCTGATTTTCGAAAAATTTATCCTGGAATAAAATTCGAAATTATTTCTAAATCAACAGCCGATATGGTAGAAATGTTAGAAACTAGAAATCTTGATATTATTGTAGATACTCTTCCTATTAATAGTCAAAAAAATGTTACAAAAATTACTCTTTCGAAATTATATAATTGTTTTGCTTATAATAAGAATATTTTAAAAGATATTAATATTAAAAAAGTAGAAGATTTAAAAAATTATCCTCTAATTTTACCAAGTGCAACTTCATCAATAAGACTAAAACTTGATGAATATATGGAGTCACAAAATACAATTCTAAAACCAATCTTAGAATCTTGGACAACCGAGATGATGTTGGATATGGTTAGAAGAGGTGTCGGAGTAGGATATTTTATAAGAAATGTTATTGATACACAAAATGATAAAGATAATTTTAATGTCATAACCTTTGATAATAATTTACCAGCAGTAGATGTATGCTGTGTATATATAGATGATTTTTTAACTACAGCTACGAAAAAATTTTTAGAATTATTAACAAATAATAAAGTAGGGGAATAAATATGAATTTTTTATTAAGTGATGAAAAAGAAATATCATTTAAAGATTATGAAATAAGAAAAAAATTATATCAAGAATTTATGAATTTACCTGAGTCTTTTGTATCAAAAATGCGTCATTTTCAACCACAAATAGGTTGTTTTAATAATTGTAGTTTTTGTAGTAAATTCTCAGTTTGTAAAAGTGAATATTGGAAGAGAAATACTTTAAGAAATATTGTTAGTGCTTTAAAATACACTGCTATTAATTATACGAAAGATGATTTATTACTAGCATGGGATAGAAAAGAACACAGAGTTGGAGTAGTATTTCCTTATTTAAATAATGACATTGCAGCATATCCTTATTTAGAAGATTTTATTGATTTATGTTACAAAGAATTAGGAGTGAGGACTAGAATTTCTACAGTAGGATTTTCAAGATTTAACAAAGTTTTAAATAAAGTTCACCAAAATATATGTACAAAAGAAATCTATGCTCTAGCAGGAGTTAGATTATCCATTAGTCAATATGGAAGAGTTTGGGAAGACAAAAATAATAAAGTTTCTTTGTCAGATTATGCTAAAGATTTAGGTAATTTTTTAAATATTTATAAGCCATATTATTTTAAATTTGGAGCTGGTTCTAGAAAAATGTGTGTAGAATTAAGATATAACCCTCTAGTTGTAAATGCAGATGTTTTTGATTTTGAATATAAAAATCATCACATAATTGCAGTATCAAACTATTTATATATATCTAAAAAAGAAAATGAAAAATTACCAGAGTCTTTTATTATAAATCCATATAACCATTCATTAGAATTTAATAATAATGGTATCAAATATTTAGAATATAATTTAAATTTTAAAGTTCATTCTGAAGAAGAAATAAAAACATTCATAAATTCAAATAAGATAAAAAAAGAAAAAGAAGTAGAATTATATTTATTTAAGAATAAAGATGGAATATACTATTCAATAAATCCGAAACTTACAGAAAAAGGAAATTATGGAATTAATATTTATCCGAAAACCAATTTTCGTAAAGCTGGATATATAATAACAGAAAGATTCTTTTTAAATGCTTTATATAAATTTAAAGAAAAAAGAAACTTAACTCTAAAAGATAATTTACAAAATCTCGATTATTCTGACATAGAAGAAGTAATGAGTTTATTAAAAGAAAGTGTTCTTTATTATGAAAAAATTGGTAAGCTTGAAAAAAGTACATATATAAAAGAACATATAGTTCCAATATTAGAAGTATATATAAATGCTTTAAAAATTGCTAAATATCCTGCAGAAGTATTTTTTGATAAGAATTTTACAATAGATACTGGAATGATTTGCAATTTAGGAAGAGCAATAAATCTTTTTAAAGGTTTAACAAGTTTTATAAATGAACCTCTAACTCCTATTCATGAAAGAAATTATGGAAGACATTGTTCAACTATGAAACAAGAAAATTATGGTTGGCTTTTAGGATGTGATTTTAAAAATACTATTGCGATTGAAAAATTAGATTTATTTAATACTGCTTCTGAAGAAGGGCAAGTATCTTTTAGAAAAAAAATTATTTTTGATGATATTAATGAAAAAATCAACGAAAAAAGTAAATATCTTTATCCTGGAGAAGTTGAATAATGGCAATAGAATTTTATAAAGAGCTTGGAAGCTTAGGGTATTTAGCTAATTATTCTAATCATGGCTTTTTAAAAAATGGAATATTTTATAAAACCGCAGAACATTATTATCAATCAGAAAAGTTTGATGATAAAAAAATTAAAGAAAAAATAATTAATGCATCTTCTCCAAAAGAGGCATCTAACATTGGAAGAAATAGAAATTATCAACGTAGAGAAAATTTTAAAGATATTAAATTAGAAGTAATGTATCAAGCAGTTTTAGAAAAATTTCGTCAAAACAAAGACATTAGAGCACGACTTATCGAAACTAGAAATGAGCCTATAAAAGAAATGACAACAAAAGAATCATTTTGGGGAGTAGGTCCAAATTTTGATGGTCAAAATAATTCAGGTAAAATCCTAGAAGTAGTTAGAGAAAAAATTAAAGAAGAAGTAATTTTAAATATAATAAAAAAATGTAAAGGTAAAAAGATTTATGTAATAGGTCATGAAAATCCAGATGTAGATTCTATATTTTCTAGTTTAATACTTACTAATATTTTAAGCAGTTTTGGAATAAATGCAGTTTTTTCCGTTAGAGATAATAATTTTATTGATAAAGAATTAATTAATGATTATTTAAAAGATAATTATGAAATTATATCAAATTATAATCATAAATCTTTTATCTTAGTCGATCATAATAATCTTTTAAAAATGGATAAATATCAAGTAATAGGAGCTTTTGATCATCATAAAATTACTAATGATATAGAGAATCTAATTGAAATAGAATATGCATCTACAGGATTATTATTATATGATTTGTTTAAAGGTTATTATAAATTTAATGACTATGAACAACTTTTAATAGCACTAACAGTTCTTTCTGATACAGAATATTTAACTAGCAGTAGATTTACAAAAGAGGATAAAAAAATATTTTCAACATTAGGAATAAATTTAAATTTTAAAAAAATTCAAAAAAAATATTTTAAATCAACTGATTTTACAAAAGAAATAGAATTCAATTTAAATCAAGATAAAAAAACTTACAAAAGAAAAGATTTAGTTATAGAAAGAAGTCTTATAAAGAGTTATAGTCAAGAGAAACAAAAATACTACATAAAATATAAAAAAGCTATTAAAGAGTATAATATAGATTTATTAATATGGTGTGATTATGAGTGTAAAAAAACATATCTATGTACTAAAAAATATGATTTAATTTTTCCATATTTTACTACAAGTACTAATTTAATTTTAGATTATTTGAATGAGAGAAATTATCTTTAAATGATAATTTTTTTTATAAACAAATTTTATAATAATACTCAGATATAAAAAACATTTATACTATATATACAAAATATTCATTTGATTTATATTGTAATTAAATTGTATTCTAATATTAACAAAAACTTTATAAAGGATGGTAAAACAAATGAACAGAAATATTACAATATATCAAAATAATACATCTAAAAATAAATATTTGTTTTGTAATGCAAAAAAAATATTTTTAAAAAGAATTGACTCAAAAACTTTTTTATTAGAAGAATCAAAGAAAAATACTAATAAAGCAATTAGTTTAACTAAACGTAATACAATTATTATAAATAAGAATAGTAAAATTTTATTATTTTCTTCTGTAAAGAAATAAAAATATGATATGAAGATTCTGATAGACAGTGATAATATGTTGCAAGTAAATAGGGCTAATAATTTAAAAATACCTAAAAAAATCGAAGTCTTTTATTAAATCTGCTAATAGTGTTGAAGATATTGTAAATATGAAAAATGGTGTAGCTTTAACAGTAGATAAAAAAATAAATTCAGATAAGTTAAAAGAAAAAATCGAAGAGGAAGATAAAGATTTAAAAATAGTTGATAAATTACCATTTAATTCTAACGATTTAGTTGTTATAACAGCTGCTAAAAAGCTATGTGCATATGTTATAACAATAACAGAAAAATCTCCCAAAAAAAAATTATGTTGCAATTTATTAAATTTAGAATTAAATAATAAAACTCAAATAGGTAAAGTTAATAATGGTATAGATTTTTTAGGTTTCAATCACAAATTATCAAATACTGAGAAAATAGATGTTAAACTAAGAGCTTCTTCAAAAATAAGAATGAAAAGATATAAAAAACTATAGATAAATTATATAATAAAAAAAAGTTGATAGAGATTATGTACAAACAAGAGAAATTACTTTCAACAATTATATAAAAATCACTAAAAAATAAATGACAAATTATTGTCAATATAAAATAATTATTTTAAAAAAAAAATAAATAAATGATATACTCAAATTGGTGAAGAAAATGTTAGAATTTACTTACTTATTTAAAGAACAAGTATTTGGAAATTCCCAATTAGGAATTTTTCGTAAATATGGAACAACTTGTCAATTATCAGATTTTGCAAAACTCCTTGGAGGGTTTATTTCAAGTTCTAAGAATAATATAGAAGGTGAAACAAAACAAGATAATACAGGTTATTGGTGGTTAAGAACACCTTATAATAATAACGCGTGCGCCGTTAACTATTCTGGTTTTTCATCGTGGAGTCTTGTTAACTCACGTTCTGGTGGGGCACGCCCAGCTTTACCTTACTCTGTAATCAAAAATATCTCCTCGAACGTAGTGATAGGGGCTAGTGGAGTATTAGAAGTTGAATATGGTGAATACCCACAAACAGTAGTTGATAATAATTTATCATATCAATTAGACTATTTATTTAATGTTGGAAATTTAAAATTAACAGGTAAAAAATATACAGCAGATAGTGTAGAATTAGACAATTATTCTACACCTTTTAAGGCTAGAGAATTTGAAGAATATGAATATAATGGAGATAAATATATTCGTTTTGTTGCAGATGGGAAAAATAACGGAGAAAATTTATCTAATGGAAATAAAATAATAAAAGGAAACACATATTGGATTAAAGTTGAACCAATTAAATGGTTAGTTGATCTTGAAGAAGATATTGCAGTTGCTAAACAAATTTTATTTTCTGGAAATCAATTTAAAAATAACTGTGATTATCAAGGGAATCTGGAAGATACTGATTTAAAATGGTTTACAGATAACTTTTTTGCCAAAGAAATAAATTCTTCTAAATCCAAAGAAAATAATACAGGAAACAAAAAATCCATTATAAAAAAATATAATCCCTATAATTTTGATTTTAGTAAAGTTAGTGAAGAAGAAATAATAAAAGGTGCTATAGAAAGTGATGTAGCTGTATATTTGCATGGGAGATCTAGTGAAGGAAAAAGTTCTAGAATTAAACAACTAGACCCCGAATGTGAAATTGTATATTTAGTATCAGCATCAATAGATTCTATAAATGGAAAAAGTGTATATAATCAAGATAGTGGAGAGATGATTGATATTCCTCCTACTTGGTATCAAAATTTAGTAAGAAAATGTGAAAAAGAACCAGATAAAATACATATCGTATTTTTTGATGAGTTAGCAAATGCTGATCGTTCAATAAGAAAAAGTATTTTTAATGTTGTTTTAGATAAAGAAGTAAATGGAAAATGGAAACTTCCATCAAATGCTAGAATCGCAGCTGCTGGAAATGAAATGGAAGACTCTAGTGTTGCAGAAGATTTGCCTGAACCATTATTTAATAGGTTTGCTCATGTATACATTCATACCCCAGTTAAAGATTGGCTTACTTGGGCAATGACTGACAACAGTAGTTATCAAAGACTAGATTATGAAAATAAAAAAAGAAAATATAAAATTCATCCAGCAATTTATTCATTTATACTTTGTAGAGGAGAAAAAGCTCTAAGGAGTAAATACGACGGAAAAAAACCTAATGCCGATCCAAGAAAATGGGAATTAGCATCTAAAATTTTAGAAATTACACATCAACCAGAAATGATAAGAGCTCTAATTGGAGATGAGATAACTGCAGATTTTGTATCTTTTTGTACTCAAAAAGTTATTACTATTGATGATGTTTTAAATAATAATTATTCTAATGCTGATTTAGAGATGGATTATTCTAAAAAAGCAGCAACTGTCATGGGACTTGCTAATGTTGAATTAGAAAATTTAGAACTAGTGAGAAATTTTACAGTAAAATTAGGTCCTGCTTTTTGTGCTCAGTTTGATAATTTATGGGCTCACGGAGATTTAGAAAGATTAGAACAAATTGCCTTTTTACAAGAAAAAGATAATGAAAAAGGAGGTGCGAAAAAATAATGCACCAAAAAAATTTAGAATTATTAAAAACTCATATTATAAGCAATGTTGCACCGATATTAGTTGAAAAAGTACCTAAAGAAGTATTTGGGAAAAATTCAGTAATTCTTGATGCAAATATTGATAAATCGTATTTAAATGGTCATTATGAAGGAATAAATTATCTTCCACCAAAATGGTATGAAAATTTAGAACAAAATAACATTTTAATAATAGATAATCTTTCACATATTCCAAAACAAGAGCAAAAGAAATTTATTGAAATTTTAAAATATCGAAAAATAAGTACTTTCCCATTACCTGAAAAATGTGTTGTTATTATAACTTGTGATAGTCTAGAAAAAATTAGTGAAGAAATAATTTCTTTAGTTGCTTGTATTGGGGAATAAAAATGTTTGATATACAAGATATTAGAAAAAAAGTACTAATTAAGTATCCACCATTTGGAAGCTTTTTAGCAAATCTTCCTTTTATAGAGGATTATACTTGCTTGTATAAGGGGAAACCAACAGCAGCAACTGACGGTAACGCTATACATTTTCATCCAGATTTCATAAATAGTTTAAACGAAAAACAACAAATTGCTATATTTGCTCATGAAATTTCTCATGTTGTGTTAAAACATTTGGAAAGAAGAACCGGAAAAGATCCTGAGTTATGGAATATAGCTTGTGATGCTTCTATTAATGGCAATTTAAAAAAAGATGGATTAGAATTAGTCGAGGGAATGATTGAAAGAGATGATGCTTTATTATTTAGTGAAGAAGAATTATATGAAATAATCAAAGATGAAGAAAAAAATAACAATAATAAAAAGAGACCACAACCTCATGTTTCACATGACTCTTGGGATAATAACCAAAATAATTCATCAAAAACAGATAGCAGTAAAACAATTGATGCAAATAGTTTTTTTGAAAAAGCACGACAAGACAGAATAGAAAATTTAAAAAAATTAAAAGAAAATTTAGTAAAACAAGCTCTAGAAACAAATCCTAATAAAGATTATAAAAATAATAGTATTAATAATATAGATGGAGCTACTAGATTAGTTGATTGGAGAAGACTATTAGAAAATAATTGTCGAATTGATAAAGACTGGACTTATCAAAATGCAACTATTGAATATGGTGTCTTAACTCCTCATATGGAAGATTTACCTAGACCTACAATTGAAATACTTTTAGATACAAGTGGTTCCATTAATACACAATTGCTAAGAAATTTTTTAAAAGAATGTTTAGGAATTCTAACTTATTCAAAAATAAAAGTAGGATGTTTTGATGATGATTTTTATGGTTTTCAAGAAGTTAGAAATAAAAATGATATTGAAAACTTTCCACTAAAAGGTGGAGGAGGAACTAATTTTGATATTGCAGTTAAAGCCTTTTCTAAAGATGCAGATAATAAAATTATTTTTACAGATGGATTAGCTGATATGCCAAATGTTTCAGCAAAAATTATATGGGTAGTTTTTGGAAAAGATAAAATTAATCCTTTAGGTGGAAAAGTAATCTATATTAATGAAAATCAATATGAGGATTTAAATAAAAACACATCAGTTATTAGAAGATGATTTTGTCATCTTTTTTTATTTGTAACATAACTTTAAATAAGAGGTGAAACATGTTTACAAAAAATATTGATATAAGAATAAAAGTATTATTTTTAATAATGTTATTATTACTTTCATTAGTTGTATTTAGAGTGTTTTATATTCAAGTTTTTCAATATAAAAAATTAAATAATTTAGCAAGTGATTTGTGGAGTAGAAATTTAGAAATAGAAGCAGATAGAGGAAAAATACTTGATCGCAATGGAGTTGTTTTAGCTGATAATTTAACTACTACTTCTCTAATATTAATTCCTAACCAAATTAAAGATAAAGCAGGAGCAGTAAAAGGTCTTGCTGATATATTAGGGGTTAGCTATGATGAAATGAAAAAACATGTTTATAAAAAAGCTTCAATTGAAAGAGTTCATCCTGAAGGAAGAAGACTATCTTATGAAACAGCAGAAAAGATAAGTAACTTAAATTTAGACGGTATATATTTAGTTAAAGAAGCTAAAAGATATTATCCATATAAAGATTTATTATCTCATACTTTAGGATATGTAGGTATTGATAATCAAGGACTTTCTGGATTAGAACTTCAATATGATAAATATTTAACAGGTAAAAATGGTGCTATTAAATATTTTAGTGATGCTCATGGAAATAAACTAAATTTGACTGATGTTTATGTTGCTCCAACAAGTGGCATGAATATAAACTTAACAATTGACATTAATATCCAAAAATCTCTAGAACGAGAAATGGATAATATTGTTGATATGTTTGAACCAGAAATGGCTTTAGCAATTGTTGTTGATCCCAAAAGTGGGGAAATATTAGGAATGTCTTCAACTCCAGACTTTGACCCAAATAATTATAAAAATTATGATAGCGCAACTCTTAGTAGAAATTTACCAATCTGGGCATCATATGAACCAGGAAGTACTTTTAAAATTATGACTATGGCTGCATCAGTGGAAGAAAAAGTAATGGATATTTTTAAAGATCATTTTTATGATGCTGGAAAAGTTAATGTTGATGGTAGTATTTTAAAATGTTGGAAAGCAGGAGGTCACGGAGATCAAACATTTATGGAAGTCTTACAAAATTCATGCAATCCTGGTTTTGTAAGACTTGGGCAATTATTAGGTAAAGAACGATTATTTTCTTATATTAATAAATTTGGTTTTGGTGAAAAAACAGGTATTGATTTAAATGGAGAAGGAAAAGGAATTATATTTCCTCTATCAAGAGTTGGTAATGTAGAACTTGCAACTTCAGCATTTGGCCAAGGGGTTAGTGTTACTCCTATACAGCAAGTTATGGCAGTATCTAGTGTTGTAAATGGCGGTTATCTATATACTCCATATATTGTAAAAAATATTAGCGATAATACAAATACAGTTGTAAAAGAATATAATAAAAATTTAAAAAGAAAAGTAATTTCTAGTGAGACTTCAGCTATAATGCGTGTTGCTCTTGAAAACGTAGTTGCAAAAGGCGGAGGAAAAAGTGCTTTTATAGAAGGGTATAGAATAGGTGGAAAAACAGGAACAGCTCAAAAGAGTCAAAATGGAGTATATTTGTCTAATAATTATATAATGTCATTTATGTCAGTTGTTCCATCAAATAATCCAGAAGCAGTACTATACCTTGCAATAGATAACCCTAAACATACAGCAATGTTATCTAGTTACACAACAACTCCAATCGCTAGAAGAATTCTTCTAGATATAATAGATGCATTAAAAATAGAAAAACAAGAAGGAGAAATAGCCAAAGATTTAGAATGGAACGATAAAATTACTTATGAAGTTCCAAATGTAATAGGGAAAAGTTTAAGTGATGCAAAAAAATTATTAACAAATTTTGAAATAGTAACTGAAGGAGAAGGAGATAAAGTCTTAGAACAGTCTCCTAGTGCAGGAGAAATAATAGAAGATAGAAGTAAGATAAGACTTTTACTTGAATAATTAAATAATAATTATAGTATTTTACCTTTATTTTAATAAAAAATATGATAAAATTATTAAAGGTGATACTATGAATGAAACAATTGGGGCTAGGGGTGGACACAATGATCGAAAAAGATCATTAATTATAAGAAAGCAACAAAAACTACGTTTAATTGCAGAACGTGAAGAAAAAGAGATAAAAGAATTGGAAAGTCGAGTAAAAAAACAGCAAAAATTTACTTTAATAAAAACACTTCCAATCATAATAGCACATGAAACTATTAAAACTTTTTTTAGTACTCCAAAAGAATCACAAGTAGATAAAAAAGCACAAGTTCCAGAAAATAGTAAAAAAGAAAAACAAATTGTTATTTTAGATAATTCTAATAAAAAAATAGTAACAACAATAAAAATTGAAATAAATGAAGAATATTTTAAGAAGAGTAAATCAGAAAAAAGACAAGAAGAGCAAGAAAACAGTAAAACTATAAAAAAAGAAGAACCTGAAGAAAAAGAAAATTGTGAAACAAAAGAAGTTAAGCCAAAAATTTCTACTATTTCTAATGAAGAAAATAACAAAACAGACTATATACAATCAATGAAAAAAAATACTTGTAAAACAGTAGAAGTTTTTCAAGATTTTATTCCAATGCCAATACATGAATCAGAAAAAGCTGTTTCTAAAGAATCAAATTTATATGAAGAAAAATTAAATAAATTAAAAACAAGAAAATTAATTGATGAATATCAAAAACAGCTGAAAGATATAAGATATGATTTAAGAAATTTAATATTTGAATATAACATTTTAGTAGAAGAATCACAAAATGCTAAACTGAGTAGTGAAACAGAAATTATACTAGATAAATTATCTTTTATAATAAATAAATTAGAAGAATTAAAACGTAAAATCGAAATAGAAAATTTAGATAAATATGATGATAATTATATTTATACATTAGTAGAAGGATATTTAGAAGAATTTAAAGATAAAAGAGTTGTTCAGGAAATAAAAGATTCTCCATTATATATAACAATATCCGAAAAGTTAGAAGAATTAGATGATAAAAAGTATTCTTTACAAAAAAAAGTTGATGATAAAAAAGAGCAGTTAGAAATTAAAGAAGAAAAATTTGAAAAACTAAAAGAAAAATATTTTAATGTAGAACAAATAAATAAAAGCTTATTAGATTTTCAGTATGAGCAAGATCAAATACTTAAAGAAGTACGAGAAAAGGTTAAAAATGCAATTTCTATTCAAGAAAAAGTAGAAGTTCAAATAACAGCGATGAACAGACAAACAAAAAAGATATTTAAAATGCTTAGAAGACAATTATTATTTCCTGGTTTTAGATCAGGAAGAAGTATGGCAACAACAGCAGCAGCTTACTTATATTTTGTAAATAATATTCTAAATCCTCAAACAACAACTAAAAAATATAAAGTTATAACTGTAAAAGATTATAGTAAAGATTTAGAAAATAATATTAATAATATAATGGATGCTAAAAATATTCTTAATAAGACTAGTAAACAAATAGATAAAATGCTAAAAGAAATTACAGAGGAGTTTAAAGATTATTTAGGAGTTATAAAAGAAACTGACGAATTATTAAGCAATTTGAAAAGAATGAAACAAGAATTAAAAGAAAAAGAATATGAAATGGACAGAATCAAAAAAGAACAAGAAAAAGTTTTAGAAACAAATAATCAAAAAGTAAAGAAAAAAGGAGAATATCCAATGTAAACTATTCTGTAAATTTGTCTAATTTGGCATATTATTTTTATAATTATGATATAATATTTCAAGGAATGGAGTGAAGAGAAAATGTTACTTTTAACAAAAGCTATTTTTGCAATAATGATTGGTTTTTTATCTTCAGCAGTTTTAGGATTAATTTTAATACCAATGCTTAAAAAATTACGATTTGGACAAAAAATTTCCATATTTGTTGGAGAAACTCATAGAAAAAAAGAAGGAACTCCGACAATGGGAGGTTTAATATTTATTTTACCTACTTTAGTAGCAACAATAGGTTTAATCTTAACAGGAAAAATAACTTATTCATCAAGTCTAGGTATTGTCTTATTAGTATTTTTAGGATATTCATGTATAGGGTTTTTAGATGATTTTTTATCAATTAGAAAAGGTAATAATGAAGGATTAACAACATATCAAAAGTTATTTATGCAAGTTTTAATTGCAGTTGGCTTCTTTTATATTTATATGAAAAGTGGAGGTCAAACAGCATGGGTAGTAGGAACACTAGGCATTGATATAGAGTTAGGTTGGTTATATGGACTTGCTATATTATTTGTGTTAGTAGGAGCTAGTAATGCTGTTAATTTAACAGATGGCCTAGATGGTTTAGCAGGAGGTTTATCAGCAATAGCATTTATAGCATTTTCTCTGATTTCTTTATCAGTAGGATTTGAAGATATTGGTATTTTTAGTTTAATTTTAGTAGGTAGTTTATTTGGATATTTAATATATAACACTTATCCTGCAAAAGTAATAATGGGAGATACTGGTTCTCTAGCACTTGGTGCAGTAATGGGAGCAATTGCAATTCTAACTCATAGAGAATTAACTTTATTAGTTGTAGCAGGGATTTTTGTTATAGAAACATTAAGTGTTATTATTCAAACATTTTGGGTTGTAGTATTTAAAAGAAAATTGTTTTTGATGACACCAATTCATCATCATTTTGAAAAATTAGGATGGGTTGAGACTGATATAGTAAAATTATTCTGGGTAGGAGGCTTAATTCTTGCAATGGCTGGAATAATCTTTGGAGTTTGGGTTTAACCAAACTTTTTTTTCATCTATTAAAAAAAGTAATTATAAATGGTGCTATTTTAAAGATTATATTTTCTAAAAAATATATAAAAATTAACTAATAGGTCTTTTTTTTTATTAAAAAAATATAATTAAATAGGTGATAATATGAAGAAGAAATTTGATAAAACATTATTTATAGCAGTCATATCCTTAGCAATTTTTGGTCTATTAATGATTTATTCTTCATCAAGTATTTGGGCAGAATATAAATTTAATGACTCATTTCATTATGTTACATATCAAGCAATATTCTTTGTAGTTGGTCTTTTTTTAATGATATTTATTTCTAAA
>CAJUTW010000032.1 GCA_910589335.1 uncultured Bacilli bacterium
CCAGTTATTTCTTCTATGCCAGATAAAATATCATATGTAAATCCGTCATTAAAAGTCTGGAAAGGTATATCATTTTTTAAACCTACCATTTCATAATGACCATTCAAAGTATCTTTTCCTGCATTTATAGGTTTTGCAATTGTATAATATGCCTCAACATTTTCATTTTCACTTAAATTTAATGTATCCAAAAAACCTATTTTTTTTAAATTTGGAATAAATAAATCACATTTTTCATTTACATGACCCAAAGTATTAGCTCCATTATCTTGAAAATTAATAGCATCAATAGTTTCCCCTACTCCTAAAGAATCTAATACCATTAAAAAAATTCTTTTAAATTTCATAAAAATTTACTCCTTATTTTTTTTACTTCTTAAATGAAATTTCTCATAGTCTTGTAAAACTTTTTCATCACTAACTCTTGTATAAATTTTAGTAGTTGAAATATCAGTATGTCCAAGCATTTCTTGAATACTTCTTAAATCAGCGCCTCGATTAATTAAATGTGTTGCAAAACTATGTCTCAAAGTGTGTGGTGAAACATCAGAATTTAAATTCTTTTTAAGTAAAATTTCTTTTAAAATTTTAAAAAAACCTTGACGAGATATTCCTTGACCATGATTATTTAAAAATAGCTTATTGCAAACTTTTCGCTTTAAAAGTTTTTCTCTCACCTTTAAATATTCTTTCAAATAATAAATAGAATACTCCCCTATTGGTATAATTCTATCTTTATTACCCTTACCAGTTATCCTAATTAGGCAGTTTATCATATCTAAGTCATTATTTTCTAAATTAATAAGTTCACTTACTCTTAAACCACACCCATACATTAATTCTAACATAGCTTTATTTCTATAGTCAAATGGAGTAAGTAAATTAATATCTAATAATCTTTCTATTTCCTCTACACTTAATGTTTTTGGAAGTGCTTTCTTCAATTTAGGTCTTTCAATAAACTCAGAAACATCAGTATCAACAAGATTCTCTTTTAATAAATAAATATGAAAATTTTTTATTACTGTTAAATTATGAGCTATAGTAGTACTTTCTTCAATATTTCGTGCTTTTAAAAATTCTTTAATGTCAGTATCTTTTATCATTTGAACATCTTTAATTCCTTTATTAATCAAAAATTGACAATATGTTTTCAAATCATATTGATATGATATTCTAGTTTTATCAGTTAATCCCTTTTCAAAAGTACAATAACTTAAGAAATCTTCAACAGCATCTTCAAGTATCATTTTATCACCATTACAATTATATTAAATAAATATTTCTTTTTCAAGAATAAAAATAATATCTTTAAACATACTGTTAAATCATTTAGTAAATAATTTAATATGACATAGATCTAAAACGTATTAATGATTTTATAGGTCATTTATATCGTTTTAATACCATTTAATATGACATAGATCTAAAACTACACTATTAATATCACCTTGTTTTTGATTGTCTTAATACCATTTAAGATGACATAGAGAGTTAAAATAAAGCTTTAAGCCTAAATGCTCACTTGTGTTCGGACGGTTACCCGTCTTTTTTTTATTAAAAATTTCATAAAAATCAAATACAATAACTTTTATATAACTACTATAGCACATCAATTTATTATAAACAATATTATATAAACCCAAGTTCACATAATATAAACTAATTTAATTAAATATCAATCTTCTTTTATATTAATTTTAGAAAGTGTTCTAGATAAAAACTTTTATATTTGATAAAATAATTATGGTGATTAATATGAGTAAACCTCTTGCTTTAAAATTAGCTCCTAAAAATCTTAATGAGGTTATAGGACAAAAACATTTAATAGGTCCAGATAAAATCCTTTCTAATTTAGTAAAAAATAAAAAATTATTTTCTATGATATTATATGGTAAACCTGGTATTGGTAAAACTAGTATTGCTAATGCTTTAGTAAATGATTTAGGAATTAGATATAGATTTTTAAATGCAACAATTAATAGTAAAAAAGATTTAGATATTGTAATTGAAGAAGCTAAAATGTATGGAGAAATTGTTCTTATTATGGATGAAATACATCGTCTTAATAAAGATAAACAAGATATTCTTCTTCCTCAACTAGAAAGTGGACTTATTACATTAATTGGTATGACAACGTCTAATCCTTATCACGCTATAAACCCAGCTATTAGAAGTAGATGCCAATTATTTGAACTTTTAGAATTAGAAACTGACGATATTATATATGGTTTAAAAAAAGCTATAAAACACCCCGATTTAGACGAAATTCAAATAGATGATAAAAGCATTGAGTTAATTGCAAAACTCTCAGGAAATGACTTAAGATACGCTTATAACTTATTAGAAATAGCATATTATTCATCTGATAGTAAAATAGTAGATGAAAAACGAATAAAATCTATTAATAATAAACCAGTATTTTTTTCTGATAAAAACGGTGAAGGTCATTATGATGTTCTTAGTGGACTTCAAAAATCAATTCGTGGTAGTGATGTTGATGCCTCTCTTCATTATTTAGGAAGACTTGTAATGGAAGGTGACTTAGAATCTATTTATAGACGTCTTAGTGTTATTGCCTATGAAGACATCGGACTTGCAAATCCTGCAATTGGACCAAGATTAGATGCGGCAATAAACGCCTGTGAAAGAGTTGGTCTTCCAGAAGGAAGAATCCCTCTAGGAACAATAGTTTGTGAAATGGCCTTATCTCCTAAAAGTAATACAGCACATATTGCTTTTGATAAAGCTTTATCTGATATCGAAAAAGGTAATACAGGAAATATTCCATCTCATATAAAAACTGATTCAACAACATATAAATATCCTCATGATTATAAAGGAGCTTTTGTTCTTCAACAATATTTACCCGATAAAATTAAAAATAAAAAATATTATGTACCTAAAGATATAGGATACGAAAGACAAATAAAAGAAATTTATGAAAAATTAGAACAAATAAAAAAACATAATGATTTTTACTAAATCATTATGTTTTTTAAATATTTAAAATAAATAATTCAATCAAAGTATTCCCATTTACGTCATTAGTTTTAATTTGTAAATCAATTTTTGCTAAATCTTGCATTAATTTTAATAATTCTTTTTCAGTATAAAATTTAGTTAATTCTCTAGTCTTTGTTATTCTGTAATCAGATTTTTCTCCTAAAGTATTAGCAATTTCCCTATCACTTAAATTTCTTTTTTCTAAAAGTTTTACTTGATAAATAATTCTTATTTGACTAGCAAGTAATCCAATTATACTTAAAGGCTCAATATCATAAGATAATAATTCTCTATATTTAGTTAAAGCTTCTTTTTTATCTTTTAGTGCTAAACTTCTAGAAAAAGAAAAAGTTAAGTCTTTTGCATCTCCTAATTTTTTTACTACTATTTCTTCTATATCCTCACAAGTGATTTTCTTATCTTTATACTTATAATTTTTCAATTTTTGACATTCACAACTTATTTTTGTTATATCCCCAAGACAATATTCCTCTAATAAATTAATAGCAGATTGCTCTATATTATAACCACTAAGCTCACCTTTTATAAAACTTTTAGAATTTAAAGAGACACTTATATACTTACATTTCTTTTTTAATTCTTTAGCTACTTTAGTAGTATTATTAAGTTTTGTAACTTCAATAATCAAAAGATTAGCATCATTTGGATTCTCAATATATTTAAATAAATGATCTAGTTCCTTTTTATAATCATCATATTTTATATTTTCTAATCCTTTAATTATAATTACTTTCTTTTCACTTAAAAAACTATATGTATCTAAATCTTCTAATGCACAATCAATTGTTGTCAAATCTAAATCATAAATATTAATTGAAGCTTCAGTAAAATTATTATTTGTTATAATTTTTTTTCTTTCAGTAATTAAGGAAAGAGAGTCTAAGCTCTCTATTAAATAACTACTCATTATTCTTTATAACCTTTTCAATATGGTTAAATATTTCTTCTAATTTTTCTGTATTTTTTCCTCCACCTTGAGCAAATGTAGGACTACCTCCACCATTTCCTGAAGAAGAAATTGCTGCATCCTTAACAATTAATCCTATATTTACAAAACAATTACTTTTTCCTATAAAATTAACACTACCATCTTCTTTAATATTAGCAAAGAAAATTACCCCTTGACTTAATTCATTAATTAAACTATCAGCAATACTTTTTAATAGATTTATATCTTTATTTTTTACATCCATTATTAATGTACTAACATTATTTATAACTTTTATATGTTCACGATATATATCAAGATTTTCTAGAGTTTGTTTTTCTCTTATTTCATAATATTTCTTTTCTAATTCTTTAACTTCTTGTTGAATATATTGTAATTCATTACGATTAAATATAATATCTTTATACGAAATAGGTTTATCATTATTAATATCAACATCAAATTCTAATTTAATTCCTTGATTTCTTGCTTCATCAAGTACTTCATGTGCTTTAATTAATAATTTTATCATTTCATCATTATATGGTTTTATAGCATTAAACAAAGTTTGTTCAATCTTTTCATTAGTAACTGCCTCAATTCGATAAACATTACTTCCTTTAGATTCACACGAACTAATTGCTAAACGATTTATTTCTTTTGTATTTGTTGTATGTGTTCCTCCACATAATTCTATAGATTTTCCAATTTTAACAACTCGAACAGTATCACCATATTTTTCATTAAATAACGCCATTGCTCCAAGTTGTTTCGCTTTATCTATAGGCATAATTTCAGTCGATACAAGAAGTTCTTTTTTTATCATTTCATTAGCAAATTCTTCTACTTCTAATAATTTTTCATCTGTCATTTTTCCTGAATAAGTAAAATCAAATCTTAATTTTTCAGAATCAACATAACTTCCTGCTTGTTTAATAGTATTAGAAACTACTTGTTGCAAAGAATATTGTAAAATATGAACACTAGAATGATTAACTTCAATATTTTTTCTACGATCTTTATCAATAACTAATTCACATTCATCACCTTCTGAAATTATCCCATCAAGTAATCTTACTTTATGAATATGTTGTCCATTAGGACCTTTAAAAACATCAATAACTCGTGCTTTAAAGTTTTTACCAATAATCATTCCTGTATCACTAACTTGTCCACCACTCTCAGCATAAAAACAAGTTCTCTCAATCGCAATATATGTATCATGATTTATACTTTTAACTCGTTCATCTTTAGAAAAAATTGCTAGTATTTTACTTTTTTGACGATATATACCATAAACAAAATCCGATTTATCTCTAAATTCAAGTAATGATTTTTTTTGAGAAGACATAGCAGACTTATTTTTAGCATTCTTTTTTGCTAATTCTTTTTGGATTTCCATGTACTTATCAAATTCTTCTCGTGAAACACTATATCCTAATTCATTTAAATACTCTTCTGTAAGTTCAAAAGGAAAACCATAAGTATCATATAATTTAAATGCTTCTTCTCCACTAATAAAACCATCATGTGATTCATTTATTAAGTCTTTTAATCTTCTTTCTCCTGCCTCTAAAGTTTTCAAGAATAATTTTTCTTCTTCTAAAACAATTGCTTCAACTTCTGATCTTTTTGTAACTAAATAAGGATATGCCTCCTTCATAACATCAACAACATCAGAAACTATTTTATACATAAATGGACAATCAATCCCAATAGTTTTACCTACTCTAACACTTCGTCTTAAAAGTCTTCTTAATACATATCCTCGTCCAACATTTTCAAAACAAGCTCCATCAGCAAGAGCGAAAGTTATAGCTCTAATATGATCAGCAATTATCTTAAATTCTTTTTGTCCCACATAATCAAATGTTGATAATTCTTCAATATGTTTAATTATTGGAGTAAACAAATCAGTTTCAAAATTACTATCAACATTTTGGAAAATACAACACCATCTTTCAAGACCTGCTCCTGTATCTATGTTTTTACTAGGAAGTTCTTTGTAATCTTTTCTATCAACGCCTTCTTTTGAATTGAATTGAGAAAAAACATTATTCCAAATTTCTACATATCTTTCTTGATCTTCATCAGCTTTAAATAAAAGAAATGCATCTTTATTTGGATCATACTTTTCACCACGATCAAAGAAAATTTCTGAATCTGGTCCACATGGCCCCTCACCTATTTCCCAAAAATTACCATCTAGTGGAATAATATGTTCTTTATCTAATCCTACTTCAATCCATCTTTCTTTAGCTCTATAATCATCTGAATAAACTGTTACATATAACAAATTTTTATCAATTCCAAAATAATCTTTACTAGTTAATAACTCAAAAGCATAACTAATTGCTTCTTCTTTAAAATAATCTCCTATAGAAAAATTCCCCATCATTTCAAAAAATGTTTGATGCCTCTTTGTTACACCTACATTTTCAATATCATTAGTTCTAATACATTTTTGGATATTAACGATTCTTCTGCTATCTGGTATTTCACTTCCATCAAAATATTTCTTCAAAGGAGCTACTCCAGCATTTATCCAAAGCAAACTATCATCATTTATAGGTACTAAAGAAGCACTTTCATATATTTTGTGTTTTTTATCTTTGAAAAACCTAAACCAAGTTTTTCTAATTTCATCATGTGTCATATATTTCATTTTTACTACTCTCCTTCATATTTTTCTATATCTTTAATAATTTCTTCTAATCTTACTATATATTTATCTAAATCCTCATTATTTAAAAGATAATAATCAGCATAAGCAATAGGCCCACCTTTTGCCAAATTTTCAATTTCATTAATATCTCTATAAATAATTGCATCTTTAGTAAAAGACCTTTCTTTCCTTACATTAACTCTTTCATATCTTAATTTTTTATCTGCCAAAATACATACTAGTTGTAGATTAGGAAATTTTTCTATTAAATAATTATACTCATCCCAAGAATATAACCCATCTAAAACTACATTTTTTTCTAATAAAGCTTTTTCTATTTCTGGTTCTAAAAATTTTGCATAACAGGCAGCACCATGTTCTTTCCTTAAATTTTCACGAAACTCTTTTTCACTTTTACCATCTTCAGTCCTTTTAACACCAGCTTCTTCCATTAATTTATATGTAATACCACCAAAATATAATTTTACAAAACCTTTACCTTCTAAATAATCAGTAGCAATACTTTTACCACTACCTGCCATTCCAACAACAGCTATTAACTTATTCCTCTTCATCTTTTAAACACTCCTCATTATGAACTATTTCTAAAACCGAATTTTTTAAATCTTGCAAACTTTTATTTTTAATTATATAGTTAAAATCTTTATATTCATCAATTTCTGTTTCAGTTATATGTTTAGCTTCTTCATTACTTAATTTATTATTATAATTTTCTCTTTCTAATTTTATAGAAACAACATTATCATATTTCTTTTTAATATCAACAAATTCATTTATTAATCGGGCATCAGTTATAATAAAAACATCAAAAAAACTTTCTAAAATATTAATATCTTCATATAATCTATTTAAAAGAAAATCTTTCTTCCCCATTTTATCTCTTATAATTTCAATTCCCATTTTTTGCAAAAATTCTCTTGGTTTATTTTCCTTATTACCATCCCATTCAAAATAGTTTTTTGCATAACTATATAATGGTTCTGTTATATGCATTACACAAGGTTTATAACCATAATCTTTTAATTCTTCTTTTAAATATTCCCCTAAAGTATTTTTACCACTCTGAGCTTTCCCACCAATAATATATATTTTCATTTTTATTCTCCTTTATACAAATAAAAGACCTAAGTAGGAGGACATACGTCCGGTACCATCCTACTTTGGTCTTAATTCTTTTAACGACTACGCCGACAAAATTCATAAAGTAGCTTCAACTTAGATTATTATTAACATTTCACCAACTGTTAACTCTCTAAAAATAATTACTAAATTTACTCATCTTTAATCATAATTTTGTATCTATTCAACACTTATAACTTTTTTAGTTTTTACATCTTCTTCTCCAACAATTTTATTCATAAGTCCTAATTTTTCATTTATAAAAGTAATTAAAACTTTTAAACACGCTATTACTGGAGTAGCAACAACCATACCTATAATACCAAAGAAATCTTGAAAAATCAATAACCCAATCATAATTGTAACTGGATGAAGTTTCATTGTATGTCCCATTATTAATGGTTGATAGAAATTATTTTCTAATATTTGTACAACTAATATAGATATCAAAACACAAATTCCAGTAATTGGTGAAATAGTAAATCCAACAATAACAGCAGGTACACCACCAATATATGGCCCAAAATAAGGAATAATATCTGTTACTGCACAAAAAAGTGCAAACAATATAGGTGCTTCAATTCCAGCTAAAGTTAATCCAATACATTGTGTTATAAAAACTAAAAGCATAACTAGTAAAACCCCTTGAACATAACTTCTTAAAGAAGTATTAATACGATGTACTAACTCTTCATAATTATTTTTCCAAGAATAAGGAATTATATTTTTAATATTATCATTAACTTTATTAAAATCATAAAGTAAATAAAAACCAATCATTAATCCTAAAACAAAGTTAAAACTACCACTAACAATAGATTTTCCAATTTGAAAAATATATTTAGGTAAATCAGATCCAATACTAGTACCAAAATTTGTAATAGCAGTAGCAACTTCATTTTTTAAAGCGGCTATATCAATTAAATTACCAGTATCCATTTTTTTAATAAAATTAGTTGCAAAACGAGTCAAATCATCAAAAATACTAGGAGCAGCAGCAACAAAATCTTTAATTTGACTTATCAACGAAGGAATAAACAAATAACAAATCAATAACAACAACCCAAATATAATAATATATACTAAGATGCATCCCAAAATCCGAGGTATTTTTTTCTCTTCTAATTTTGAAACTAACGGTTCAAATAACCAAGCAATTAAAAAACCAATAAAAATAGGAGAAATTATCATCAAAATTTCACCAAGAAATTTAAGTAATTTCCATTCTTTCAACAAATAAGTACCAAGTAACACTAAACTAACTATCGCCATAAAAAAACCAATATTAATTAAACGTCTACCTGTTTTTAAAATACTGTTTAAACTTGTAATATCAATTTCTTTATCTTTAACCTTTCTAAACATTTTAAGCCTCCTCATCATACATTATATCATTAAAAAACAAATGATAAAAGTATAATATTTATTTTATTTCAATAATTTTTAAGATATAATTATCTTAGGTGATTAAATGAAAACAATCAAAGATAATATAAAAAATGAATTAGTTATAAAAAATTCTAAATTTATCACGTTACTTCTAAAAATTGACTCTTCAAATATCAAAAATATCTTAGAAGAAATAAAAAAAGAATATCCTAAAGCAACACATTATTGCTATGCATATATTTATAATGAAATAAAGCATTCATCTGATGATAACGAACCAACAGGAACTGCTGGTCTTCCAATGTTAAATGTCTTAGAGCATGAAAATTTAAATAAAATTTTATGTATTGTTATAAGATACTTCGGTGGAATAAAACTAGGAGCAGGTGGTTTAATTAGAGCTTACACAAAGTCAGTAACTGAAGTATTAAAAGAAGCCAATTTTCTAGATTTAGAAAAAGGATATAAAATCAATATAGAATTTTCTTATAACCTTGAAAAACAAATAAGTTATCTTTTAAAAGACTATAAAATTATAAATAAAAAATTTGATAAAACCATATCCTATTTAGTTGAAATACCAGAAAGCTTTTTAAATAAACTCTATAACTATAATTATCAAATTATAGAAGAAATATACATAAAAAAGAATTAACTATTCTTTTTTTGCTAATTCTTCTTTTATTTTAGAAAGATTTTTAGATAAGCTAATTACATCTAAAGGAATTTCTATTAATTTGTTATCTACTGCTACATAATTTTTAATATCTATTTTACTTATATCAATAGCATTTTCAAGCTCTTTTACAATATAATGTAGTTGTACACAATGAGGTGATTTATCAACACTTGCAAAAATTATTCTTCTAATTTTTCCACGAGCTAACATTCCAATTATTTTTGTAACCACCATATTAAGATGATCTTTTTCTAAACAAACATCATAAATATTTAAAGAGATCTTTTCTAATTCATAATAGGCACAAGGTTGCATATTTTTTAATCAACATACATTAATAATAGATTTTAATCTTCTTATAACTTTTTTTTCAATTCTAGAAATATAAGACTGTGAAATTCCAAGTTTTTCAGCAACTTCTTTTTGAGTAAATTCATCATTTCCCATCAAACCATATCTTAAAATCATAATATCTCGATCTCTCGGTTTTAAACTCAAAACCTCTTGTATCATTATTTCCTTATCACTTTTTTCTTCTATATTTCGAGTCACTATATCTTTATCAGTTCCAATAACATCCTCTAAATGTAATTCATTACCATCACTATCTAAAGACAAAGCTTGATCGATACTAACCTCACATTTTATCTTTTTATTTTTTCGTAAATACATTAAAATTTCATTATCAATACAACGTGATGCATAAGTAGCAAGTTTTATATTTTTAGTACTACTAAACGTATTAATACCTTTTATTAAACCAATACTTCCAATACTAACTAAATCTTCTAAATCAACCCCTGTATTTTCATACTTTTTAGCAAGAAATACCACTAATCTTAAATTATGTTCAATCAACTTTTCTTTAGCTAATGTATCCCCCCCTTCCTTTAATTTAACATAATATTCTTCATCTTCCTTACTTAATGGTTCTGGTAATACATCAGTAGCTCCAACATAAAAGCAACTTCCAACTTTAAAAAATATCTTTTTTAAAAATAATAATAATTTTTTCATAATTCCTCCTTAAATTTATTAGGTAATATACAACTTACTCCATCAACAGCAAACTTATCTTTCGCAAGACCTATCAAACAATTTCTAAACTCTTTAGTCCCTACTAAAACTTTATCAGGTCGAACACATGAAATAATCCCTTCAGTATTTAAAGCTTTAAAAGGTACATAAATTACATTGTTTATATTTAGTTTTAAATTAACTAATATAACAGGCTCTTTTTTTATAGGTGATACTAATCTATTTCCAGTGTCAATAAATCCCTCCAAAGAATATTTTTTATTCTTAATAATTATTGTTACTTCATATTTATTAGCATAAGTATTTTTATAAGTAAGAAACTCCTTCACTAGTAAAAAAATAATTATCGGAGAACTTAATAGAAGTATTAAAAAATTAAAATAATAACTACTATTTAAATCAAATAAATAAATTACTCCTCCAAGAATGATACTAACTAAATAAAAATAAAATAAATTATTAAAAAAATTACATCTTCCAAATGCTACTAATATAATAATTCCACTTAATAATAATTTAATTAAAAGTAATACTATATTACTAACATCTATAAATAATAAAAAAGATGTAAAAGAAGCAGTGATACTTCCTAAAAAAATTCTAATATTTTTCTTATTTATTTTTAATAACTTTTTAGTACCATAAAGAATCATAAAATCTAATAAAAAATTAACTATAAAAATAAATTCAAAATAGACTTTCATATTATCACCAAATTAATTATATAAATAAAAAAACGACTTATCTGTCGTTTTATAGCTAAATTTTCTTTTTATTTATAAATATTTTAGTAATATATGTTAAAAATATAATCATTATTACAAGAAAAGCCCATTTTAATATAGTATTTAATAAAGGGATCGTTCCTGTGTATTTATTAATGATATCAAAGATGTTTTCTGGAAGATATTTCCCAATTAATGCAGCTACATCAGGCAAGCCTATATTGTTTTTTATAAATGTTAAAATTCTTAAAAAGATTTCTACAATAGCCATAAAAAATACAAAAGAAGAAAATCTCTTAAAAAACATAATAACAACAACTATTAAAATTATTAAAACTATTAAATCAATATACATAATTACCTCACTATTCCTTCTTAAGAACAATTGTAGTACCATTAGTTAATACTCTAGAAACACTTGAACAATTATTATCTAATTTATAAATAAAATTAGTTAAATCATTAGAGTTTTCTCTAAGAATTATTTCTTTATCTTTAATAGTATAACTACCAGTCGAATTATAATCATTATAAATTCTAGTGTAGCTTCCATCTTCCAATAGTGTTATACTTTCTTTTATATTATTAACACCATCTGTGTATTCTAAAGAATAGGTAGAAGGAAAAACAACACTACATTTATTAATTAAAAAACTAGGTAATTTATCTTCATTTTTTTCTATAAAGTCAGTTGATTTAGATATAATATTATCAACAACATTAACAAAACCATTAGCAATATTTTTTCTAAAAATAAATATTATTGTTCCACATATTATAATGATTATTGCCATAATCAACAAAGAAAGTTTTATCATTTGCATTTCTTTTTTACTTTCTTCTTCTAATTCTTTTTTTAATTCTTTTTCTAATTCAAAATCATAACCTAATTCTTTAAAAGTATTTTTTTCTGCTTTTTCTTCTTTCAAAATCTTTTTCACATCTTCAAAGAATTCTTTCATTGTACTACTCCTATTCTAGATAATTATATCATTTAATAATTAAATAGAAAAGAACTAATTAACTAATTTGTCACCTTCTTCTAACATTGTTGTTATAAAAACGCCATATCCTTTATTTGTTTCATTAAGTATTACATAATTAACAACACCAATAATTTTATTATTTTGTATTATAGGAGAACCACTCATACCTTGAATAACTCCTCCTGTTTTTTCCAGAAGCTCTTCATCAACGATTTCAAAAAGTATATTTTTAACTGTATTTCCTTCATCTATAGAAATAATATTAATATCAAATGTATCTACTTCATCTTTATTTATTACCGTTTTTATATAAGCAGCACCTTTTTTTACTTCTGATTTTGTTGCTACTTCAAATTTTTCATTATCAGGTAATTCATTTAAATATTTACCAAATATACCATTTTGCTCATTTTTATTTATACTACCAGCCGAACTATTTTTATCATAATCAGCTTGTTTCTCTCCTGCAGTACCATTAGTACTTTTCTTAATTGATTTAACTTCTGCTTTATAAATAACACCATCTTTTATATTAAATTTAGTCATTGAACTACTTTCAAATATTTCATGTCCAAGAGAACCAAAGATTCTAGTTTCTGGGTCTATATAAGATAAAGTACCAATACCATTAATTTGGTCTTTTACATAAAGCCCTGTTTTAATAAGATTATCTTCCTTTTCTAATTTAAATTTAATATCTTTTTCTTTATTTTCTCTTAAAACAGTAAAAGTATATTCCTTATCCTCTTCTATCATTTTATTTAAAGAATTTATATCATCAATTTTTTTATCATTAATTTTTATAATTATATCACCTATTTTAAATCCTGCATTTTTTGCTATAGATTTATTTATAACATCATAAAAACCAACAACATAAACTCCATTAGAATGGACTTCAATTCCAATTGTATCTCCACCAACTATTATTTTATTTGAATAAGCATAAATATTAAATGGCATTACTACCATTAATGCTATAAGTAATAATTTCTTTTTCATTAAAAACACCTCTAAAAATATTATCGACAAAATTAGAAAAATTTATACTAAAAAAAACAACATAAAAGTTGTTTTTACTCATCTATTTGAAAATCAACAATTTCTCCATTATCTTTTACTAATTTAGTAATAGCTTCCTCAGCATTTTTTAATTTTTCATCACAAATTTTAGTAAAATTCATAGCTTTTGTAAACTCATCAATTGCATTATCTAGAGGAACATCTCCTACTTCTAATTTTTTGACAATTTCTTCCAGTTTAGTTAAACTTTCCTCAAAACTTAATTCTTCTTTATTTTCTTCCATCAAACTTATCCTTTCATATTACTTTTGCATCAATACTGCCATCAGAAAATTCTACAGTAATTATTGCATCTTTTTCTATTTTTTTACAACTATTAATTATTTTTTTATCTAGTTTAGTCATAGTATAACCACGTTTTAAAGTTAAAAGTGGACTTAAAGTTTCCAATTTAGATATTAATTGAAGATATTTATTACTTTTTTTATCTAATAATTGATATGGATTTCTTAAAATATAAGAATTCTTAATTTTTAATAATTCTTTTTCTTTAATATTAGTTAAATTTATCAAACTAAATCTTAATCTTTCTATTAAACTATCTAATTGCATCTCACTATTTTGATAAATTATCATCGGATTTTTAAAAATATTTCGACTTACTATATTATCAAGTCTTTTTTTATTCATTTCTATTTTTTTTAAAATTGTATTATTAAGTCTTATTTTTAATTGATTTAAATAATTCATCATATCTGATAACTGTGGTACTGCCATTTCTGCTGCTCCAGTGGGCGTTGGAGCTCTTAAATCAGCAACAAAATCAGCAATTGTAAAATCTATTTCATGACCAACAGCACTTATAATAGGAACGTGAGCATCATATATAGCTCTTGCAACAATCTCCTCATTAAAAGGCCATAAATCTTCTATACTTCCTCCACCACGACCTACTATTAAAGTATCTAAATTAAATAGTTCAGCTTTTTTTATTTGCCTAACTATATCATCTTTTGCTTCTTCACCTTGTACAAGAGATGGAAATAAATACACCTCAGTTATCGGCCATCTTCTTTTAATCGTTGATATAATATCTTTAATCGCCGCACCAGTTGGAGCGGTAATAACACCTATTCTAGTAGGTATTTTAGGAATAGTTTTTTTTATATTTTGATCAAAAAGACCTTCAATTTCAAGTTTTTTCTTTAACTGTTCATATGCAATATATAAATTTCCAATTCCATCTTCTAACATATCACTGACATAGATTTGATAGCCACCATTAGCTTCAAAAACACTTATTTTACCAGTAACTAAAACTTTCATTCCATCTTGCGGAGTAAATTTAATTTTTTTTGTACTAGATGAAAACATAACTGCATTAATCCTACTACCTTCATCTTTAATCGTAAAATAAAAATGTCCTCGACTATGAGCCTTAAAATTAGATATTTCTCCCTTTAAAAAAATTTCATTTAAATTTGTATCATTATCAATTTTATATTTAATATATCTAGTTAATTGAGAAACAGATATATATTTATCATTCATTTAATCACCATCCCAAGTCACAAGAACTATTTTTCTTCATCATGATAAATTTTATCTAAAACCCCATTAATCATTTTAGTTACAGCCTCATCACTATATTTTTTAGATAACTCAACAGCTTCATTAATCGAAACAATTGAAGGTGTATCAGTATAAATCAATTCATATATAGCAAGTAATAAAATAGCTTGATCGACTTTATTTAAACGATCCATTGTCCAATCTTTTAAATATTTATTAGCAAGAGAAACTAATTCTTTTTTATTTTTCAAAATTCCATTTATACTCTCATTAACAAAATCATTTTCTACTTCTATTTGTTCTTTAATAAGAGAATTTATATCATAATCTAATTTAGATTCTTCAAGTAAATTTATTTGATAAATTACACGCATTATAATTTCTCTTAATTCACTTCTATTTTTCATTTTATCACCTATCTTATTTTAACATATTTTTCTAAATTTAAAACTAATTTTTCTTAATATCTTTTTTTAATTCATAAAGAAAACTCAAAGCATCCATCGGTGTCATTTCTAAAGGATTAATTTCTTTAATTTTTTCCTCTATTGGGTTTATTTGTGGTTCTACTTCACTCTCATTTAATTCAAATAAAGAAGTTTGAGTAAAAGTTTCTTTCTTAACATTTTTCTTTTCATAAATATTTAAAATTTCATCAGCTCTTTCTATTAAACTTTTAGGAAGTTTAGCTAAACTTGCAACATGAATTCCATAACTTTTATCAACTGCTCCTTGTTTTACTTTATGTAAAAACGTTACTTTACCTTTTTCTTCTAGAGCCGATACATGAACATTTTTTAATTGTTTTAAATCTTTTTCTAATACAGTTAATTCATGATAATGAGTTGAAAACATAGTTTTGGCCTTAATTTTATCATGTATATGTTCAAGTATTGCTTGAGCAAGACTCATTCCATCATAAGTTGCTGTTCCACGTCCTAACTCATCAAATAAGATAAGACTTTTTTCAGTAGCTTCACTAATAGCATAATTTGCCTCTTTCATCTCTACCATAAAAGTTGACTCACCACTTACCAAATCATCACTAGCTCCAATTCTTGTAAATATTTTATCAAAAATTGGTAATACAGCACTTTTACATGGTACAAAACAACCTATTTGAGCCATAATAACCGTAATAGCACATTGCCTCATATATGTAGATTTTCCAGCCATATTAGGTCCTGTAATTAAAAGAATATTTGTAGTTTTATCCATAATTATATCATTAGGAATATATTTTTCTTTCATAACCTGTTCAACAACAGGATGACGACACTCTATAAGTTTTAAAACATTATCACAAGTTAATTCTGGTCTTACAAACTTATAAGTATCTGTAACTATTGAAAAAGCTTGTAGCATATCAATTTCACTTAAAATTTTAGCTGTTTTTTGAAGTTTTTCTACATACCTTTTAATGACTTCACGAATATCCATAAATAATTTATATTCTAAAGAAACTATTTTTTCTTCAGCACCTAAAATTATATTTTCCTTCTCTTTTAAAATAGGAGTAGAAAACCTTTCACAATTAGCAAGAGTTTGTTTTCTCTCATATCCATATTCTTCTCTAACTAAACCACATTGTCCTTTAGAAACTTCAATATAATAACCAAATATCTTATTAAATCCAACCTTTAAATTTTTAATACCTGTTCTTTCTTTTTCTTCCTTTTCCATCTCTAAAATAAAATCTTTAGATCCACTACTAATTTTTTTCAATTCATCTAACTCTTCATTATAACCTTCTTTAATTAAATGACCTTCATGAATTGAGAAAGGAGCATCTTCTAATATAGTTTTCTCTAATAATAAATAAATTTCTTCAAACGTTTCAATTTCACTCTTAAATTGAAGTTTATTCAAAATATCTTTAATATTAGGTAACTCTTTTAAAGAACTCTTTAATTGTAACAAATCTTTAGCATTTAAATTACCATAGGTAATTCTACCAACAAGTCTTTCTAAATCATACACATTATCTAAACTCTTTATTAAATCATCTCTTAAAATAAATTCTGTACTCAAAAGTGA
>CAJUTW010000033.1 GCA_910589335.1 uncultured Bacilli bacterium
TAGCAGTAATTGGTTTCTTTGCAATTTTTTTAGGTACATCTTTGCCATTTGTTAATTCTTTAATGAATCAAAAAGATACATCTTTAAAAACAGACAAAACAATCGAAAAAAAACAAATACTTAATACAGAATCTAATTTAAATTGTACATACACATCACTAAATAACCCTGATGGAACAGATACGGTTTTAAATATTAAATTAACATTTAATAATAATAAGTTAATTAGAACAGAAAAGATTTTTTCAATTAATGCAACTATTGGAAATCCTTTAGGAATAACATCTGTTCAAACTTATGTTAATGCTTATCAGTCATTTTTACAACAATCGATAGCAGGATATCAAATGACTTCAACACCTGTTGAAAATGGTCTAATTATAACTTCAAATGTAGATTTAAAAACATTTAATCCAGAAACATTTCCTGAATTACATAAGAGTAATGTAGCTACCAACGTAGATTATATTTTAAATACTGAAAAAAAATTAGTTAATAATGATTTAGCAACTAAAGGATTTACTTGTCAATAAATAAAAAAATTCTTTCTAAAATGAAAGAATTTTTTTATCTAACTCAATAAAACTATGCAGCTTGATCATTCTTCTTCAAAGTTCTTATTTCTTTAACTGAAAGTCTAGCCTTTGATCCATCTTCAAGTCTATAGATTTGCTTGTTAAGGTTTTGTCTTTTTTTAGTTGAATTTAATGCATGAGATCTTTTGTTTTTTACATTTCCTTTTCTTGTTGAAATATTAACTGCCATATTATCCCTCCTTTGGTATTTCCTTCATCTGCTTTATAACTTTAACACAATTTGCTATGAAAGTCAATTAAAATGGTAAAAAATAAGGGAAATTACAAACGAATAACAATAATAAATTATTAATAAATTTAATGAATTATATGATAAAATAAAAATTAAGGAGGCCATGCTATGTATATTCCATTATATAATAAAAGTAATTACTCACTATTATCTAGTTTATTAACAATTGATGACATTATTTCTTTTGCTATAAAAAATAATATGCAGAGTATAGCTATTTCTGATACAAATATGTATGGAACAATGGAATTTATTAAAAAATGTGAAAAAAATGAAATAAAACCTATAATAGGATTAGAACTTAATTTAAATGAATTTAATATTGTTTTATATGCAAAAGACTATAATGGTTATAAAAGTTTAATAAAATTATCAACAATTCAAAGTGAAAGAATAATAGAATTAACTGATTTGAAAGAATTCAATAAAAGTATTATTGCGATAATTGAGTTTAAATATTTAGATAAATTTAATGAAATAACTAAAATTTATGAAGAGTTATATTTAGGATATTCTAATAAAAAAGAAGAGCAAGAAGCAAGAATTATAACAAATAATATTATATTTTTTAGAGAAAGTTTATATTTAGATAAAAATGATGAAGACACCTTATCATATTTATATTTAATTCGTGATAGTAAAACAATTACAGATGAAATTCTTTATCATACAAATAATTATGAATTAAAAATTGCAAATATTTTGGCTTTATCAACTAATGATGGATTAATAAATACAAAAAAAGTTGCTAATAATTGTAATGTAGTATTTCCTAAAGCAAAAAATCTTTTACCTATTTTTGAATGTGATGACCCTAGTTCCTACTTATTCGAATTATGTAAAGTTGGTTTAAATAAACGTTTAGAAGGTAAAATACCTAACAAATATAAAGAAAGATTAACTTATGAACTAAAAGTTATAAATGAAATGGGATTTCCTAATTATTTTCTTATAGTTTATGATTTTGTAAAATTTGCTAAAAAAAATAAGATTTTAGTAGGACCAGGTAGAGGAAGTGCAGCAGGTTCTTTAGTTGCTTATTCATTAGGTATCACTGATATAGATCCATTAAAATATAATTTATTATTTGAACGCTTCTTAAACCCAGAAAGAAAAACAATGCCTGATATTGATATTGATTTTCCTGATAATAAAAGAGATTTAGTAATACAATATGTTCAAAAGAAATATGGAGAAAAACGAGTAAGTGGTATCATTACATTTGGAACTATGGCAGCTAAACAAGTAATTAGAGATGTTTCACGTGTTCTAAATATCCCTTTATATAAAGTTGATAGTCTTTGTAAACTAATCAAAAATGAAGATTTAAGTTATATTTATAAAAATAATCAAACATTTAAAGCAAGAATAGATGGCGACTCAATTTTATCTAATATGTTTAATATTGCTTTAAAAATAGAAGGATTTCCTCGCCATACATCATCACATGCAGCAGGAATAATTATGAGTCAAATTGATTTAGATGAAGTAATTCCACTTACTAAAACAGATGAAATGTATTTAACAAGCTTTTCAATGGAATATCTTGAAGAATTAGGTTTACTTAAAATGGATTTCTTAGTATTAAAAAATTTAACATTAATCGATAATATAATAAATGATATTAATTGTGATAAATTAGATTTTAATAAAATACCATTAGATGATAAAGAAACTTTAGAACTATTTGAAACAGCAAATACGTGTGGTATCTTTCAATTTGAATCTGTAGGAATGCGTAATTTTTTAAGAAAACTAAAACCTAATACTTTTGAAGATATTTTTGCAGCTATTGCCTTATTTAGACCAGGAGCAGCAGTCAATATAGATACATACATAAAAAGAAAAAATAAGGAAGAAGAAGTAAAATATTTAGATCAATCATTAGAAGAAATCACAAAAAATACATATGGTCTTTTAATATATCAAGAACAAATTATGCAAGTTGCTAATACTTATGCAAATTATTCATTAGGAGAAGCTGATATCCTAAGACGAGCTATGAGTAAGAAAAAATTAGATTTATTAAAATCAGAAGAAGATAAATTTATAACTAAAAGCATTGCAAATAATCATAGTAGGGAACAAGCAAAAAAAATATTTGATTTAATTTTAAACTTTGCAAGTTTTGGTTTTAATAAATCTCACTCTGTTGTTTATTCAATTATTGCTTATAAAATGGCTTTCTTAAAATGTCATTATAAAAATATCTTTTTTGCAAATTTATTAACTAATGTAATAGGTAGTGAGTCTAAAACAAATGAATATATTATTGAAGCAAAAGCAAATAAAATTGAAATAGAAAAACCATCAATCAGTAAAAGTGATATAAAATATATCGTAAAAGACAATAAAATAATTTATCCAATTTCAAATATAAAATCTATAGGTTCAGTAGTTTCAAACCAAATTAACATAGCAAAAAAAGATGGACAATTTCTTGATATTTATGACTGCTTTAGTCGTTTATATATATCAGGAATAGGTAAGAAGACTTTAGAAGTTTTAATTTATGCAGATGTCTTTAGAGAATTTAATTATAATAGAGCAACTTTAATATATAATTTAGATAGTCTATTTAATTATGCTGAATTAACTAAAGATATAGATCCATCTCTTGTAATGAAACCAGAAATCGAAGTTCAAAAAGAATTTCCTAAATCCTTAATTCTAGAAAAAGAAAAAGAAGTATACGGATTTTTTCTCTCATCTCATCCTACTACAATGTATAAAAAAGATAATCCTTATAGTATTTCTATAAATAGTATAGAAAACTATTTTGATAAACAAATTGACACTTTAATTTTAGTCGAAAAAATAAAAACAATTACTACTAAAAAAGGTGATAAAATGGCATTTATTACTGGTAGTGATGAAACAGGTAGTTGTGAATTTACTATTTTTCCACGTCTTTTTAATACCTATCAAAATCTAAAAAAAGGTGATTTAATAAAAATTCGAGGAAGAGTAGAAAAAAGATTAAATGAACTACAAATAATAGCAGACAAAATAAAATATTTAGAAGGAGAAATAAATGAAGAATAGACAAGAAATATATATAATTACAGGTATTATTCTGTTTTTTGATCAATTAATAAAATTAATAATAAACAATACAATGAATCTTTATCAAGAAATAGTAATAATACCAAAAGTTTTTTCTATATATTTTACAAAAAATACTGGAGCTGCATTTTCAATATTAGAAAATAATACCACACTTTTAATAATTATTACTGTAATTATTATTTATATAATAGATAAATTTATAAAAAAAGAAGCAAGTTTTAATAAACTTTCAACAATTTCATTAGGTTTAGTAATGGGAGGAATATTTGGTAATTTAATAGATAGAATTATTCATCAAGGAGTAATAGATTACTTATCATTTTCTTTAATCAATTTTAAATTTCCTGTATTTAACTTAGCTGATATTTGTATTACTATAGGTGTATTTTTCTTATTTATTTCATTATTAAGAGAAAAAAGAGGTGAATAAATGAAAGAAATTTTTTATGAGTTAATTAAAGAAGCAAGTAATGGAAAAGTAATAATTGATAATGAAGAGTGGCCTATAGCTTTTAACACAATAGTAAACGATGGCGATAAAGAAATAAGATTTGTAGGTAATAAAGATTTTGACACTTTAATGATAAACAACTATGATGAATTTTTATTACATTTAACAAAATATTTAGAGCTTGAAATGAAAAATAAGAGAAAAATGCCAAAATTTTATTATGAAGAACAAAAAAATCAATTAAAGTGGCTAATGTCTTACATTTTTGTAAATGCAACTACAGAAGATTTTTTAAACCCAATTTTATATATACAAAGAATTATTAATTTTTTACAAGACAATACTTTTGAAGCTTTTAATGATTCAATAGAAATTCCATTAAATGAGACTTTTTATAATGGTAAACTTCAAATAAAAAATAACATTAGTCCTGTAGCTATGGAAACCCCATTCAATATTAGTTTTAATCTAATAAAAATAGACTGTATTCATAATTTTCCAACTATTTATTATGGTATTAATGAAGAAAATAATGAAAAAGTTTGTTATATTTATAGTATTATCCAAAAAAAGAAAGAAGATAACAAATCAGAAGAGTTCTCTAAAAAGATAAATAGGCTTTTATATAAAGTAAATAAAAATATTAGAGAAACTGAAAGTCAAGATTATTTAGATTATATTAATAAAAAAAAGTACATATTATCCAGAAGAAAATATTTCTGACATTTCCCCATCATTTATTTTTTCTTTAAATATATTTTTATCATTACTTCAAAACAAAAATATTCAAAAAATAAAAGTTGTAACATATTTACCATTACGTTATAATTCCAGATTCATTTCAGCAAATCAATTCTCGTTAAGAAAAAAAGAATTGCTTAATAGAAATGATATCATTCAGTCCAATGCCACAAATAAATTGATAAGAACATTTCGAAGAATGATATATCATAACAAAGCATTAAATATTGTTTCATTTCCTTATGAGATAGATGAATATTTACATTTAAATTTATCAGAAAAAAAAGCAGAATTAAATAATATGCTTTTAGAAGAAATGAATATACTTATAGAAAAGGAGAGTAATCATGCAAAAAAATAGTTTTAAAAAATTTTATGAAAAAACTTCTAAAACATTAAATAAATCGATTGAAAAATTTAATAATTCTTTAATTGATGATAATGAGATATTTTCATATAATATAAATCTTTTTAAAAATTTAAATAGAGATGGAAAATTAATTAGAGGAACATTAGTTAAGTTAGGTTATAATTTATTAAAAGACGATATTGAATATAGTAATGAACTTGCCTTAGCTTATGAAATATTTCAAACATCAATTCTTATACATGACGATATAATTGATAAAGATATTAAAAGACGTGGAAAAACTACTGTTCACCAAGCAAATTATGAAAAGTATCAAAGCTTTTCTAAGAACGAAAATGAATTAAAACATTTAAGCAATTCTATAGGCATTTGTATAGGGGATTATGGATTATATCTTGCAAGTAAAACTATAACAGATAATTATAATGACAATCCTTATTTTGGGAAATTAATAACTGCCTTTAATGATACAGTTTTAAAAACAATTAAAGGAGAAGTTTTAGATGTAGTTCTTCCTTTTGAAAGTAAAAATATGAAAATAGATACTAACTCATTAGAAAAAACAATAATGAATATATACTGCTTAAAAACAGCTTATTATACAATAATTGGACCTTTAACAGTAGGATTGATTTTAGCAGGAGCAGATGAATCTATTATACAAGATATTAAAAAGTTTGGTGAAAAGATAGGAATTGCTTTTCAAATTCAAGATGATTTATTAGGGATTTTTTCCGATGATACTGGGAAAGTTACAGGATCAGATATCAAAGAGTTTAAACAAACAATTTTATTTTCTTATATTGTAAAAAGTTCTTATAAAGATGAATTTTTAAAAATTTATGGTCAAGATAATTTATCAGAAGAAGTAATAATACAAATAAAAGATATTATCGAAAAAAGTAATGCTAGAAATTACGCAGAAAATTTAATGAATGATATGTATAACGAAGGATTAAATCTTATAAAAGAACTTAAATGGATAAATAATGATAAAAAGAATTTATTAATCGAATTTGTAGAATTTTTAAAAAATAGAAATAAATAATTTAGAGGTACTATGAATATAGAATATGATAAAACAATCGAAACTAAAAGATTAATACTTCATAAATCAGAAGATTTAATAGATAAAAAATTTTTATGGACAATTTATCTAAAAGAAACAAATGAAAAAATAGGACAAATAAGCATTTTAGTAAAAGAAGAGAATAATATAAATTGTTTTTTGTATCCTTCATTTCAAAAAAAAGGATATGCTTATGAATCATGTGTGGAAGTCTTAAAATATATATTTTTAAAAATTGATATAAAAAAAATTATAACTAAAGTAGCTAAAAAAAATAAATCAGGTATATCTCTTATTGAAAAGTTAGGTTTTGAAAAAATAGGAAAAGTAAAAGAAATAATTAATTACGAATTAACAAAAAATATCTTTTTAAAAGATTTATTTCGTAAAGAGAGTTTGTATATAACAGAAGATATTGATAAAGAGCCTTTAATAAAATTTATTACTAATGATTTAATAATTAATTTAACAGGAGAAAGTGGTAGTAATATAAAATCAGCAACCGAAAAATATTTAAATGATGAAAACTGTATTGTAATTGATTTAGATCAAATAAAAAAACAACAAAATAGGGATAAAAATAATCAGCATATTTATGATATGCTTGTAACTAAATATAATAAAATACCAAATCTTGATAAAAATTTTGATAAAATATATTTAGATATATTAAAATTTTATCAAAATGAAACTAAATTATTAATTATAACCAGTGAATCATTTAGATATATGAAGAACCTAAAAAATCTAAAAGGTGAAATTATTATTTTAAGGACTTGTATCAATAAATGCTTTGATAATTGTCTTAAAAACTATCAGAATAAATATAAAAAAGCTAATTTTGAAGAATTATCTGCTTATTGTCATAAAACGAAACAAATATATACAAACTATCATTATTTAAATAATTTTATAAATAAAATTGATAAAGATTTAACAAGTAAATAATAATTTATTATTATTGAACAATTAATATTTTTATGCTAGAATAAATTCATTTATATATGAGAGGTAAAGATATGCGAAAAGACTATTCAATTATTTATAATGGAAAACTAAAAGAAATTAAGGATAATTTACAAAAATTAGAAGATATAAAAATTAGTATTCCAACATTTAAAAAAGCTGTGGAGAATATCATAAAAGAAACTGAGATTTCTATTGAAAATAATTATAAATTATTTAATAATGCTGATCAAACTTTAGATTTAGATGAAGCTAATGCCAAGGTATATTCCCAAGCAAATAAAGAAATAGATAAACTAAACCAACAAATTATAAAAGAATATGATATCTATTACAAAATTACAATGAAATATAACAAATTATTAAGTTTAGTAGATGATGTAACAGAAGATAATATATGTGATATAGTCATTGATTGTAGAAGTATTTTATCATTATTAAAATCATCTAGTAATATTGATTATTCTTTTGAAAAAGATATAACAGAAAAAATATATCAATTAACATATAAAATAATTAAATTAGAACTTATCTATAGTAATTCAGCAGGATTACTTTATGCTTTGAAAAATCCAACAGATCAAAACTACATTACAGAATTAATTAAGGAAGATATTAAATTATTGGATGAAAATCATCCAGATACAAAGCTAGTAAAAGAAAAAGTTAATAAATTAAAAGAAAATGGTCTTAATAATATGTTTTTATTAGATAAAAATCTTATTATACTTTTAGCAATTTTAACAGATAAAAATCTTTCACATAAAGTAGATAGCAAGTTTTTTAATTCATTAAAAAATTATATTGAATTAGAAAAAGATATGCACAAAACAGAATTGGCAATTAGTAATAGTAAAGTTGATGAAATAAAAAAATCTCTAAAAATACATAATTTAAAAATATTCAAGAAAAAAGTATTTTTATCAGTGAATTTATTATTAGTAACATCAAGTATAGTTGGTAGTACAATTGCAATTGGTAAATTAACTGAAAGTAAAGAAAATAAAGTTAAAACAACAGTATATGACTCTTTTACTGATACAAAAGAAATAACAGAAAGATATGAAGATTTAGATACAGATACTATAAGTTTAATTGAATATAGTCCATGGGATGAGCCAGGTTATTTTCGAGATGAATATTCAAGAAATGTATACACTTATGATTTAGAAGGTATTAAGAAAAAATATGCTAACATTGAAGATTATCTAACATCAGATTTAAAAGAAAAAATAAAGTTATCAGAAGAAAAAGAAGAAATAGAAACTGAAAAACCAAAAGACTTAGATTATACTAAAAATAAATACATAATTACTGAAAAAGTAATAAATGAAAAAGATTTTCGAATGGTTAAATCAAAATTTTATTGGCCTCTTTTCTCAATATTATCATCAATCGGAATTATAGCTGTTGATTTCTTATTGTTGAAAAAATTAACATCAGTGAAACTTAAAGATTTAAAACAAAAGAAAAAGAAAGTACAAGAAGAATTAAAAAGTGATAAAGAAAAATGTCTTGAAAATAAGAAAAGTTTGCATGAATTATCACAATTAGCAACTATATTAAAATTTGATGCTTTAGATAATTACGAAAAACTTCCTGATATAGTTAAAGAAACTTTTGATATTAAAGAAAGTTTTAAGTCTTTAATAAAAAAATAGTTAAAAAAAGATATTAAAAAAATATTCCAGAAATTTATTTGACTGTATTACATGTAAATCCCCTAAATTTAAAAGAGAAAAGAAAAGTTTTATAAAAAAACAAATTTTTAAATAGAAGAAAATAGTCAATTATTGGCTGTTTCTTTATTTTATGGTAAACTAAATACGGATGTGATTAGATGTTAGAAAATTTAGTAAAAGAATATAAAAAAATGCAAAATAAATATGGAGACCCAAACTTAGATTCTATAACATTTGGAGGATGTAAAAACAACCCAGAAATATGCTTTGTATTTATGAATCCTACTGGTAGAAATATTACTGCTAATAAAGAGTGGACAGGATTAAAAGCACCATGGATTGGAACTAAAAATGTATGGAATCTTTTTTTCGAAATTGGTGTAATCAATGAAGAAATATATCAAGAAATAAGAAGTAAAAAAGGAAAAGAATGGACAGAGGATTTTGCTAACAAAGTATATAAAAGTGTCGAAGATAATAAAGTTTATATAACTAATCTAGCTAAATGTACACAAATAGATGCTAGAGCATTAAAAGATAAAGTTTTTAAAGAATACTTAGATTTGTTTTTTAAAGAAATTAATATAGTCAATCCAAAAAAAATAATTCTTTTTGGTAATCAAGTATCTTCAATTGTTTTAGATGAAAAAATATGTGTAAGTAATGTTAGAAAAAAAGAATTTAATTATAAAGGCTTTAAATTTTACTCAGTATACTACCCAGTTGGAAATGGCTTTTTTAATATTGATAAAGCAATAGAAGATATAAAATGGATTATAAAAAATTAGTAAATTAAAATTATGAAAAATTCAATTATAAAGATATTAATAAAAAAATCTCGAAATTAAAAAATAAAATAAAGATTACTATTACACTTTTAAATTATTAATTATATATTTTAAATTTATATAATTTAATAAAAATATAAATATATGAAATTTTAATAATTACAATAAATTTTCAATTTTATGATATAATAAAAATACTAGGAGTGAAAACATGAATAATGATAAAGAAATGAATGAATTGTTTGATAAAAAGGCAGAAGAAAGATTTGATATAAAGAAGAAAAGAATAAGTATGCTTGAAAATTATGGAGAGAATTTTCAAGAAAATAATTATATAACTAATCCAGCAATTGGTAGAGATGAGCAAATTAAACAATTAATTTTAATTTTACTTACTCCTGATAAATCAGCAGTTTTAATAGGTAAACCAGGTGTAGGTAAAACTGCTACTGTTGAAGGTTTGGCTTATAGAATTCAACATGATGCAATTCCAGATGTTTTAAAAGGATACCAGGTCATTAAATTAAACACAGCAGCATTATTAGGAGTTGATCCTGTAACAGGTGAATCTAAAGTACAAACATTAATAGATGAATTAAAAGATAAAACTAAGCTTATTTTATTCATTGATGAAATTCATACGTTAATGGGAACAAAAGGTGAAGCCTTAGATTTTGCTAATATGTTTAAACCTGCTCTAGATCGTGGTGATATAAAAGTTATAGGTGCAACTACTACAGAAGAATATGAACGATATATTTTAAGAGATAAAGCTTTTGTTAGACGTTTTCAAAAAGTCGAAATTTTTGAACCAACTAGAGAAGAAAATATTCAAATATTAATTGGAACACTACCTAAAATAGAAATCAGAACTGGAGCAAAAATGATGTATACTTCATTTATTCAAAAAAAAGTGATGGAGTTTATTACAGATATAACTAGTGAATATAAAAGAATTTATGAAATAGGTTCAAGATATCCAGACGTTTCATTAACAATAGTTCAACAAGCTTTTTCAAATGCTTTATTTGATAATAGAAATGAAGTTAATATAATTGATTTTAAACAAGCAATTATGAATAGTAAAAATATCTATCCAGATGTTATAAAAAAATCAATGCCAAGTTTTGATCAAATATTTGCAGAACAAATTTCAGAATACAATTTAATAAATGGTGGAAATTATGAAAGACTATCAGAAGAATAAAAGGTGGGGATTAATTTGCAATGTAAAAATTGTGGTAAAAAATTAAAAACTAAAGAACTTTTTTGTACATCTTGTGGTGCTTATAATGAACAAGAAACAGAAAATAATTCACAAAGTCTTCTAAATAAAGATGAATTTAATTTACTAGATGAATCGATATACGATTCAAAAGAAGAATACGATTACGTAAAAGAATTCAACTTAAAAGCTGATTCAAGTGGAACAAAAGAAGACGAATTTTTTTATAAAGATGAAAAATATCTTGAAGCATATATAGGAGAAGATTATAAACTAATTAAAAAGTCTCCATTTAACATTTATGCCTTTTTTCTAAATTGGATGTATATTTTATATCGAAAAATGTATGTCTTAGGAATTGTTGGTATGTTAATAACTTATATAGTTATTCTAATAAATCCTAAATTTTTACTGATATATATTTTTATAATGATGATTTTAATAGGATTGTTTTTTAATAAATTATATATCTTTTTCTCAAAATTAAAAGTAGAATTTTTTATAAAAAGACATCAAGAAATGGATAGTTTTACCATTGAAAATATCTGTAGAAAAAAAGGTGGAGTAAAAGTCTCAGTAGCTTTAATTATATATTTGATTTTTTTAATTACTGTATTTTTTAGCTTATTTACTTTTCGTTATAATAAAGCTACAAATGATAAATTTTGGAAACAAAATAGTGAAAATAAAGCAACCTGTAACTCTTTAATAAAAATAGCTTATAAATCTTTAGATAAAGAAATAAAAGATTCTATAAATGAAGGATTATGTAAAAAAATAAATAGTAATGAAGATTTTGAAATTCTTTTTAAAGTTAAAAATAATAACTTTGATTATTATATTCACTACAAAACAGATAATGAATTTTTAATTTATAATACAGATACTAAAAATTTACAAGAATTAGAAGCTAAAAATAATAATAAAACAATTACATTAGAAGAATTAAAAATTTTAGAAGAAAAAAGACAAATAGAAAATGATTATAAAATAGTAAAAGAAAAAGTAAAAAAAGAAGATCAATTAATAAAAAATAATAAAAATACTAAGGAAAAATTAAATTATAGTTTTTCAAAAGAAGAAATAACTAGATAAGAGAAATTTGGCAAATTTCTCTTTTTTGTATATAATAATATTAAAGATTAATACTAAGAAAGGTTGTAAGTATATCTAGCGCCAGAACTTTAAATAGTTGACGAGGTTAGTAGTTATCGAAAATTCGGCGGATGCTACTACGGAAAAAGTGATTCGTAAAATATATGTCAAAAAATAAAATCAAAATTATAACAAAACATATATTACCACTAATTTTTTTATAGTGGAGGAAAATATATGTGTGGAATAATAGGGTATATAGGAAAAAAATCCCTAGACGAAGTACTTATAGAAGGTTTGAAAAATTTAGAATATCGAGGATATGATTCATCAGGAATTGCTTTACAAAATTTTAATGATGTTCAAATTATTAAAAGTTCAGGAAAAATAAAAGAATTAGAAAAAAAATTACAAGAAATTAACTTAATAAATAGCAATATAGGAATAGCTCATACTCGTTGGGCGACTCATGGAAATCCTAATATAGAAAACGCTCATCCGCATCAAGTAGGAAATATAACTTTAGTTCATAATGGAATAATAGAAAATGCAAATGAACTTAGACAAAAATTAACAAAAGAAGGAGTTAAATTTAAAAGTCAAACAGATACAGAAGTTTTATGTGCTCTTATAAATTTTTATTATAAAAATGATATCAGTTCAGCCATAAAAAAAGCATTAAAAGAAGTAAAAGGTTCTTATGCTTTAGCAATATTAGTAAAAAAAGATGAAAGTATCTACGCTATTAAAAAAGATTCACCTTTAATTGTTGGAATTGATAAAGATGGTTATTTTATAGCAAGTGATATTTCAGCTATTATAAAATATACAAATAAATATATAGTTTTAGAAGAAAATGAATTGGTAAAATTATCCCAAAATGATTATATAATAACGAAAAATAATAAAATAATAAAAAAAAGTATTCAATCTACAGAAATCGATTTTGAATCAATAACAAAGTCTAATTACAAACATTATATGTTAAAAGAAATTATGGAGGAAGAAATTCTTTTAGAAAAAACTTTTAATATCTATAATGATAAAGATTCTTTAATAGATATTTCTAAATATGAAGAAATACATATCATAGGATGTGGTTCTGCAATGTATGCAGGAATGGTAGGTAAAACTCTGTTAGAAGAAAAATCTAATATAAGATGTTATGTAGAATGTGCAAGTGAATATCGATATAAAAAGATTTTTTATGATAGAAAAACTTTAGTTATTTTAATTTCTCAATCAGGAGAAACAGCAGATACAATTGCAGCAATGAGAAAAGCAAAAGAAAATAAAATAGATACTTTAGCAATAGTAAATGTTAAAACTTCGACTATAGCTAGAGAATCAGATTATAAAATATTTATAGAAGCAGGAAAAGAAATAGCAGTAGCAACTACGAAAGCTTATCTTTTACAAATAACAATTTTTTCACTTTTAGCATATTTTTCTTCAATAAATAAACATATCTTAAAAGAAATAAATTTAAAAGAAGAAGAAAAAAATATTTTAAGTCATTTAAAAAATATTTTAGAACAAAGAAAAAAATATTATGAAATAGCTAAAAAAATCTTTCAAGAAGAAGACATTTATTTTATTGGAAGGGGAATTGATTATTCTCTTTGCTTAGAAGGAAGCTTAAAATTAAAAGAAATTTCTTATATTCATAGTGAAGCATATCAAGCAGGGGAATTAAAACATGGAACTATTGCTTTAATAAATAAAAATACACCAGTAATAGCTATTATTTCTGATCAAAATATTGCCGACAAAACTTTATCAAATATTGAAGAAGTTAAATCTAGAGGAGCTAATGTAATTATTATTAGTACTAAAAAAATAAGTAACTATGAAAATAATATAGTAGTTCCTAAAATCTCAGATTTTTTTCAACCAATATTAATAATTCCAATCTTACAATTAATAGCATATGAAGTAGCAAATTTAAGAAATTGTGATATAGATAAACCTAAGAACTTAGCAAAAAGTGTAACAGTAGAATAGGTAAACTTTATTAGCAAACATGAATATTCTTAATATAATATTATGAAAGGAGAATGTTTATGTACGGATATGGTTGTCCTGTTTATCCTGCTTACTACCAATATCAAAATTCAAATAATAATGATGGATTTGGTGGTTGGTGGGCAATATTTATAGTTATTATAATAATTTTCTTCTTATTCTGGGGCTTTGGCTCTAATGGTAATTGGAATAATGGTGGCTGTAATTGTTGCAATAATAGATAATCAAAAAGGCATTAAATGCCTTTTTATTTGAAAAAAAGAAAAGCCATAATTATTATTAGGCTTTAATTTTACATAAAAAATTCATTATTATCTAAATGTAATTGATGTAACATTATATCGTCATCATTATTATATTTAAAAGTTTGTTTTGCTTTATCAGTAAATTCATTATTACCATTTTTTAATTTTTTTTCATAATATTCAAATAATTCTTTAAATCTCGCATAATGAACAATTTCTCTTTGTCTTAACCATAATAATGGTCCAATTACATCAGGATCATCTGTTAAATCAATTAAGTTTTCATAAACTGCACGAGCTTTTTGTTCAGCCGCCATATCTTCTGAGATATCAGCTAAAGGATCTCCTGTAGTTGCAAAGTAAGTTGTTGTAAAAGGAACACCACTTGCATCAGTTGGGAATAATGCTTTAGCATGTTCGGCATAATGAGCATCAAGTCCAGCTTCTTTAATTTCTTCTAAAGTAGCATCTTTCATTAATTGATAAATCATAGTTTCAAGCATTTCAACATGAGCAAGTTCCTCTGTACCAATATCAGTTAAAAGAGCTTTTCCTTTATCATCAGGCATAGTTAATCTTTGATTCAAATAACGTAATGCTGCTCCTAATTCTCCATTTGAACCACCATATTGAGTAACCAAATATTTTGCCATTCTTAAATCCTTTTTTGTAATGTTTAAAGGATATTGTAATCTTTTATTATAACTAAACATTTTTTCCCTCCCATGGCCATGGGTCTGTTGCCCAAGTAAAATTATTACCATCTAAACTATTACTTGAAATATTTAGAGGTCCATATTTTTCTTCATATTCTCTTGTTAACTCATTGCTTTTTCTTCTATAATCATTAAATAAAGCTAACATACTTTGATCCTCTGGATGAAGATCTAGATATAAATTAAGTTCATGAGCAGCAAAAGCAATTGCTGATAACTCATATAATTTACTCTCCTGTTCATTTCTTGGTTTTAATGTTGCTGGACGATAATTTTTATACTGACTGTATAAATCTCTGAATAGGTTACCTTTTTCATAACTTTCTTTTGGAGCAAACAAATTCATATTAGGAAAACTATTCATTTTGGCATTTCTATACCAATCGTAACTTATATAATTATTCATAAAATCTCCCTTCTCTTTAATGTATTCTATAGACAAATATCCGTATAGTTATATACCCAATCTAGACATTTTAATTAAAAAAACTAGTTAATAACTAGTTTTTTTTCTTTGATTAAGAAATCTCTCTAAGGCTGGAAGACCATATTCTTTATTATAGTAATCGGGGAATTCATTTAAATGTGCAAGAGCAATCTTCATAGTTAAAATTAAATTATCATTAGTTACATTTGTTTTTGGAGAAATAGTCCCATGCTCTAGTTCAATTAAAACACCAGTCTCTAAATCTTCTAATGTAAATTCTCTAAAAGTAACATTAAGAATTTGTGCTGCTTCTAGTATTTGTTTTTTTGAATACATAAAACCTCCTACTTAATAATTATGCAGAAGAGCTTCTTTTTTTAAAAAATACTTGCATTATTTTAAATTTATTGATAAAATATTCTTATATTTTGACATGGCGTCATTGGTGAAGTGGTTAACACGCTAGTTTGTGGCACTAGTATGCAAGAGTTCGATTCTCTTATGGCGCCCCATATTGAATTTTACGCACACCTGTGTGCGAAAGATAAGTAAAAGTTCGTAATACTTGATATTATGGACTTTTTTCTTTTGCAAAGGTGGTGAGTATATAAAGTGAATGTGTCCATAGAGATTTTAGAATTTTATCCTAACATTTGAAGATGATGGTGTTATATGTGTTAAAGAAGAAGGAATTAGATGGTTGTATGAAAATTATTTTAAGAGAGATTATTTAAAAGAATTAGAAGAATATAAATGGGAATTAGAAATTAGAAAAAGTAATGTGAAGGTAAAGACACACTAAAATTTATTTGGTATAATATTTTTAGTTATAGTTTAATGAAGTGAGGTTTATTATGAATATTGAAAGTATACAAAAAGAATTGTTAGAATGTTACTCAAAAGATTTATGTTATCCTAAAGTTCAAGATGATTGGAATGAAAATAATAAATGTTTTGGTATGTGTGCAATAACATCTCTAATTATTAATGATTATTTTGGTGGAGATATTTGTAAAATTCATGTGGATGGGATTAGTCATTATTTTAATTTAGTAGAAAATAAAATTATAGATTTAACTTCAAGTCAATTTAATCATGAAATGGACTATAAGAATTATGAAATAATTGAAAGAGAAAAAATATTAAGTGAGGACACAAAGAATAGATATAACATATTAAAAGCAAGACTAATAAAAGCATTATTAAAAAAAATTGATGAAAAAGTATATTCTTGTAAATCTTGTGATAAATTAGTTGATAAGTTTCCAAATGATGCAACCGTATTTATAGGAAAAGATAATGACATAATATTAGTTGGAGAAACTCCTGCTAATAATGGTTGGAGAAAAAGTCATAAACTATGGTGCGATATAAATGGGAAAGTATTACCTAGTGG
>CAJUTW010000034.1 GCA_910589335.1 uncultured Bacilli bacterium
ATAACATCAGGTCTTTCTTTTTTTGTGTCTTCCCCCAAATCATTTTACACTATCAGAAATTATAGTTTCTTTCTTTTTATCTAATAAAATGTTATAATAACTAATTGATTGGAGAATATATGGAATTACTTGAACACAAAACTAATATTGGACTAATTCGAAATAAGAATGAAGATTGTGTACTTTCTTTAAGTCATATAAAAAATAAAACTATCAAATTATTACTTGTAGCTGATGGAATGGGTGGAAAAGATGATGGCGATATAGCATCAAATTATGTTGTAAGTAGTATTGCTAAATGGTTTCAAAATAAAGATATAAAAACTTTAAATGACACACAAAAAACAATATCTTTACTAAATAGATATATAAAACTTCTTAATACTAAGCTAATAAATACTTATGGCATAAACCATCTTGGAACTACTCTTTCTCTTGCACTAATAAATAAACATGAAACAATCATTTTAAATAGTGGAGATTCTAGAGTTTATAAATATCAAGAAAAATGTCTATATCAAATTACTGAAGATGACTCTGAAGTGTGGGACTATTATAAAACAGGAGCAGTTGAAAAAGATAATTTAAGGTATTTTTCCAACAGTAATCTAATAACTTCTTGTCTTGGACTACATCCTAATTTATGTAAAATAACTACCCAAATAATTTCAAATAATTATGAAATATTACTTTTACTAACAGACGGAGTTACAGATATTTTAAAAGATAAAAAAATAGCTCAAATTATAAAAAAGTCATCATATCAATTAATCCTTGAAAATCTTATAAAAGAAGCCGTTTATATTGATCAAAAATTAACAGTACCACAAAAACTAAAACATAAATTTTTAGCTAATTTTATTATCCCAATGCATGGAAAAGATAATGCTAGTGGAGCAATTTATATAAAAAATGTATAAAATTAATTATTAAATTCCATTATATTAATGGGAGGAATATTATGAAAAAAATAATTGTTGCACTTTTCTTAGGAGCTTTTTTATTAGTTGGATGTGATAATACAATGAACACTCCAACTAGTAAAGTAGAGGAGTTTTTAGGAAAATATCAAAAATTAGATAAAAAAGTTTTAACAGAATTAGATGATGTGTTAAAAAATGAAGAAAGTATGAGTGAAGATCAAAGAAAGGAATATAAAATTTTATTAGAAAAGCAATATCAAAACCTATCTTATAAAATAAAAAATGAAGAAATCGAAGGCGATAGTGCTACAGTAGATGTCGAAATTGAAGTTTTAGATTATCAATCTTCTATAAAAAAATCTAAAGAATATTATGCTGAACATAAAGATGAATTTAAAGATGATAAAAAAGAAGATTCAGATAATAATGATGATAATACTTTAAAAGATAAAGCAGAAGATGTAAAAGATGAAGTTAAAGATAAATTTGATGATATCTCTAGTTTTATAGATTATAAAATAAAAGAATTAAAAAATGTAAATGATAAGACAAAATATGATCTTACATTTAATTTAACAAAAAAAGATGGTAATTGGACAATTGATGATTTAACAAACGAAGATCGTCAAAAAATACATGGTCTATATTAAATAACAGTAATTTAACATACTGTTATTTTTTTATTTAAAACATCTTTTTAACAAAACAATAAAAATATATTGACATTTTTTATTAATATAATGTTAACAACAAAAAAGAATTTTCAATAAAAAAAGAAAGAAGAGATTAATATGAAACAGTAAATTTAGAAGAATTAAATTAGAAAGAAATTAAAATGCATCACATTACAAATGTTGCTTATACTCTAACACCAACATCATAAATATGTTATAAAATAAAGGAGAAAGAAGAAATATAAATTTATTAAATAAAGAATTTATAAAATTAAAAGAAAATAAAATGATTATTACAAACAAAAGGTATTGAAAATGTTAGTGGAGTAATTCCTATGTTTTATTCTGAAAAATCTTGCGAATAGTTAATGAAAACATAAGAAATTATAACAATATATGTGATTATCTTCTAAAAATAAATGTCATAAATACTTATAAATAAAGGTTATAAAGACATTTAAGAACATATAAAGAGATACTAATAAAAATAATATATTTTTTATCAAAAAGTTTTGTTTTTAGTAAAAATTTCCTTATTTTAAAAGATGACAATCAAATATCATAATTGGTTTTACTACTAATTTACTACTTTTATTTTAAAATCAAGTCCAAAAGTCTTTTGACAAAAACAATAAAATATGCTATTATGAATATGTCAAGGAAACTTGCATAAAATAAAAAAAGGAATACCTAGTTTTGACGAGTTAGGTACTATTCCAAAAATATTTGTTTTAGTACCGACTTATACAGTTGGTACTATTTTTATTAAAATGATTAAAATCACAATAATAAGGAGTATTATGATAGTACAAAGATATTTCTCTGATTTTCTCATAATTTCACCTCCTTCCACTTTTATAAAGTAAAGGAGAATAGTACCCAAACTAACTAAATATTCCTATAGATATTATACTATCAATGGCATATAAAAACAAGCGAACAAATGAAGAATTAAATAAAATATCGGAGGTTTGCATGAAAAATAAATTATTAAAAATTTTAGATGATTACTTGTTATTTTTCCCTGAAGAAAAAGGAAGACAATCTAAGTTGTTAGATTATCTAGAAAAATCAAAGGATAAAGATATAATTGATTGGAATAACTTTAACGGGCATATAGTTGCTGGAGGTTTTATTTATGCCAAAGAGGAACATAAATTTTTAGTTTTATACCATAAAGATTTAAAAATGTTTTTATATCCAGGTGGACATGTTAATGATAATGAAAAAAGCCCATTCCAGACTGCTAAAAGAGAAATTATAGAGGATACAGGTTTAAATAGATTTGAACAATTAAAATTATCTGAAAATGAACAAACTCCAATTGATATTGATACTCATTTAATATCATTTTGATTTTAGATATTTATTTATTGTAGATAGAATCCCTAAAATAAAAATAGAGAAAGAGGAACTATCTAGTTATAAGTGGATAGATATTAATGAATTAGAAAATGATCTAAATTATGGAAAAATAGTAAATAAAATTAAAAAAATATTAGTAACAAAAGATGTAAATGATTTTTAAAAACAACTTTAATTTAAAAAATTATATTATTAAAAAAGTCGCTACATGCTACACGCTACATAATAAGGGTAATACTATCCTTATTATGGCGAAGACTTCAGTGGCTAAAGCCACTAGTCTCGCCTATAAGACTATATTTCGATACTATGACATTGCATAGTATTTTTTTAATATTCTAAATTAATACTTTAAAAAATTCTAAATTTTACTACCAATTTACTACTTTTGAAAACAAAAATATAAGAAATTATAAAAGTATAAGTGAAAATCTTTCAACAAGAAAAATGCTGTAAGTACTTATAAATAAAGATTATAACGACATTTAAGAACTTATAAAAAGATAGCCAAAAAATGATATAACTTTTTAATAAGAAAAAATTAGTATCTTTTATTTTTTTATTTTTTTTGATATACTTAACTTATAATAAAAGGGTGATTAAATGCTAGGTAGAATAGAAGAAATAATTGATAATAGTGTAATAATTAATTTAAGTATTAATATAAATGAACAACCTAATTTAGTAAATCTTCATGTTATTTTTGAAGATGGTTCTGCTAAAAAAGTAGTTGCTGAAATAGCTAATGTTAATCAAACTAAAATGATTGTAAATGTAGTAGGTGAAATTAATAATAATATCTTTACACCAGGAGCTAATTCTAAACCATCATTTAAATCAAATGTTAGAATAATAGATATGGAAGAATTAGAACTACTTTTTGGAAAACAAAAAACTGAATTTGGTCAAACAAATTTTGGAACAAGTAATGTTTATGAAGGATATAAAATTAATGTAAATATAAATGACTTTTTTAGTAACCATTATGCAATCCTTGGAAATTCTGGAGCTGGAAAAAGTTGTACAGTAGCATCAATTTTACAAAAATTATTTACAAGTAGTCCTAAACCTCCAGTTAATTCTTCATTATTTTTCTTTGATGCTTATGGAGAATACTCACATGCATTTTATAATTTACATGAAAAGAATCCAAAATTAAGCTATAAAGCGTATACTACTAATATAATTGATCCCGATTGTGATATTTTAAGAATTCCAATTTGGTTATTAGATGTTGATGATTTAGCACTTTTATTAGATGCAACATCACCTTCGCAACTTCCTATTATTGAAAAGACGTTAAAACTAGTTCCAATTTTAACAGGTAGTAGCGAAGCTGTTATTAAAAGAAAAAATGATATTATTGCTAGAGCCTTACAAGATATTCTCTTAAGTGGAAGCGATTCTACAAAAATTAGAGATCAAGTTATTGGAGTTTTAACTAAATTTAATACCCCAACTCTAAATCTTGAAAGTCAAATTGTACAACCAGGTTATATTAGAACATTAAAACAATGTCTTTATGTCGATAAAACTGGTAAAATGCAAGAGATGGAACTTGTAGTAGAATTTACACGTGCCTATATAATCGAGGAACAATTAGAAATAGATAAATCTGAGATGAATCCATTTTACACCCTAACAGATTTAGAACTAGCTATGGAATTTGCATTAATTAGTGAAGGTATTTTAAAAAGTGATAAAGTATTTGATAATGCTAATGTAATTAGTGTTCGTCTTCATTCTTTAGCGACAAGTGATAATAGACATTACTTTAATTATCCAAAATATGTAACTAGAGATCAATTTATAGAAACTCTATTATGGAATCAAAAAACAAACAGTAAAGCCCAAATAGTAAATTTTAATATAAATTATATTGATGATCGACTAGCTAAAGTCATAACTAAAATTTTATCAAGAATGCTATTTTTAAAAGCCAGTACAACTAAACCTCGAGGAAGTAGAGCTTTTCATATTATTATTGAAGAAGCTCATCGTTATGTTCAACATGATAGTGATGTAGAATTGTTAGGTTATAATATTTTTGAACGAATCACTAAAGAAGGACGAAAATATGGAATGTTTTTAGCTCTTATAACTCAACGTCCAAGTGAATTATCAGACACATGTATTTCTCAATGTGCTAATTTTGTGATTTTAAGAACACTTCATCCAGTAGATTTGAAATACATAAAAGAAATGGTACCAAATGTTTCTCAAGAAATAGTTTTACAACTTAAAAATTTAAAACCTGGTAACTGTATTGCGTTTGGAACAGCTTTTAAAGTTCCAACTTCAATGTATATTGATATTCCAAATCCACGACCTTTATCTAATAATGTTAATTTAGAAGCTGTATGGTATGAACTTAATAATAGTGGATTAAATAATGGGGTAGTACAACAAATGACTTCAAACAGTCCAGATAGTGTAAGTGCAATTATGGCTCAACAAGTAAATAAAGCTAATAATTTAAATATGCAAACATTATCTTCAACTCAGCAACCAGTAATTCAAAAACCAATCCAACAGCCAGTTCAACAACCAGTTCCACAAAATATTCAAGCACCTCTGCCAGTACAACCACAGGCATTAAAAGAAATTACAAATTAAAAAAGACCAAAATTTATAATTTATTAATTTTAGTCTTTTTCTTTTTCTAAATATATGTTAAACTATTCTATAGTTAAGATATGATAACTAGCAAAAATGGAGGATTTTTATATGAAAGATAAATTAAAAGGTTTCTTTGGTGGAGATGATACAAACGATGTAGCAGGTGAAGAAGCTTATTATAAAACATCTCGCGAAGAGTTTCATGAACAAAATGGTCTAGCAGGTTCTAAGATGATGCTTCTAGAACCACGTGCATATTCAGAAAGTCAACAAATTGCAGATTACTTAAAAAATAGAAGTGCAGTAGTTGTCAATTTAAAAAGAGTAACCCCTGATCAAGCTAAAAGAATAGTTGATTTTCTTTATGGAACAATTTATGCAATAGGTGGAGATCTTCAAAAGTTAGGTGGAGGAATTTTCTTATGTACACCAAACAATGTTAATGTAGAAGGAAAAATAAGTGATGAAAATACATCTACTACTAAATCATCAAGAAGTAAAAAATCTGACAAAAATGAGGAAGCAAATGAAGAGGAAGATTTCTTTTAAAATTTAATATTTCTGAGGTGATTATATGGAAAAATTTAGTTATGAAGCTAATGGATATAATCGTAACGAAGTAAATCAGTTTATCATTGATGTTATAAAAGAAACAGAAGGAATAATGACAAAAGTAAAATCTCAGAATAATGAAATAAGTTCATTAAAAAGAGAATTAGAACATTATAAAAATCTCGAGAATACTTTAAAAAATGCGATTATTAAAGCAGAAGAAACAAGTGACAATATTAAACGTATTGCGCGTGAAGAAAGTGAAATGATAATCACCGATGCTAAACATAATGCCAGTAGAATAGTAAATGAAGCATTATTAAAAGCAGAAAAAATTGAAAATAAAAGTGAAATTTTAGAAAAAAATGTAAAAATCTTTAAAAGAAAATTAAAAATTATTATGGAACAACAAATGGCAGTTGTTGATGAAATTGAAGTCTTAGAATTAGAGCCCTAATAAATGGGCTTTTTTATTTACAATTATTATAAAAAATGCTATAATATGCATCTATAAAGGGGGATATTTATGCTTAGAGCAAGAGATAAAAAAAGATTGATAGAAGGTAGTTTATTCTCTGATTACGAAAATAGTGATTATATAAATAAAGAAGGTAATATAATTAAAGCACACGAACTTTCTTTTTTAGGAGCAGGAGAAAATTCTAGTGTTTGGAAATATAAAAACAATGCATTCAAAATTTTTTTTGCAAAATGCTTACCTTGGGCACTTACTATTGAAACCTATGAAAGGATGAAGTGTTTACCACTAAAAAGAACTTTAAAAGCTAAAGATGTTTATTCTGAGGTTATTAACCAATCAAAATATAGTTCCTTAGATGCTTATATGATGGACTTTCAAAGAAAAAATAATAAGTCTTTGTTAGAATGTCCAACACAAAAATTTTTAGAAAATATTAAATTATTAGAAAAAGACTGCCAAATGTTATCAGAAAATGCACTTACAATGGAAGATATAAAAATAGAAAATTCTATTTTAAATAATAGTTTTGAATTATATTTATCCGATATTGATATGTATCAGGTAACATATAATTTGACAGAAAGTGGCATATTATATAAAAATAAAGTCGAATTAAATTATTTCTTCAAAGAATACATATTAGCTTTACTTGAAAACTTAGAAGAATTAAAACTTGAAGAATATGCTGTTGCTGTTAGCAAAATACATGAAATTTTTGAAACACCAATTGCATTTGTAGCAGCTTCTGAAAGTTTTGAAAAGTTATTTTCTAAATATGAATGTCCAAAAGAATACTTTTTATCCCTAAGACAAAAAAGATAAACAAAAAGACGAAAGTTACTTTTAATAAAAGAAGGTGTTAATATCAATAATTTAACAAAAAATGATATAATCGAACAATTTATAATAAATGAAAATTACCAACAAGAAAATGATATTGAAATTATCCTCTATGGAAGTAGTGTAAATACTATTAAATTATCTGCAACTTCGGATATAGATTTATTAATAATTACTAAAGAACCTAAAAATTATAAAGGTGTAAGATATATTAATAATATAAGAGTAGAATTTCAAGAAAGAAGTTTTTATGACTTATATGATGAATTAACATCTGATGAAGAACTAAGAAATAATTCATTAATTTCTATATTAAAAACAGGAAGAACAATTTATGGAAATTACCTATTTTCTAATGAATTAAAAGATTTAATTAATAATACAAACAAATTATCAAAAAAGAAAAATACTAGTACTTCTATAAAATCTTATTTAAATATGTTAGAACAATATAAAAATAGCTCTTACAGAAATTACTTTTATTTCAACTTAGTAGATGAAATAAGAAAAAAATATACCTTAGAAAGAGGTTTTAATTATATCAGTGGACTAAAAGCCTATAACTTATATCAAAAAAAGGAATATGCTGAAAAATTCTATTGTCTAAATTTACCAAATCAAAGTTTTATTGATTTATATTTAAATTCCATTGAAAGTGAATATAACGAGGAAAATCTAAAAAAATTATTAGCAATAATTAATTATGATAAAAGAAAATATTATGATAAACATTTTTTAAGTAGTAATGAAATAAAAATGCAAAGTATAATAGTTAATAATAATTTAGTAAGATGTCTAAACTATTTAAGTACAGATAATCCTAATGCTTTAAATGCTTATTATTTAACAATTGAAAAGATAAGAATTCTATATTGTATGATTAATTATATAAATTGTGATATTAGTAACTTTTTAGAAGATTATGATTTTAATTTTATTAGTTTACTTAATAAAACTATAAAAAATATCTCTAATAACAATATTATAGAACTTTTTAATTATGTTACTAAAAGTATAAAAATTAATTATAAAGATTATAAAATCCTAATTAATAAATAATAATTAAATATTGTCAAGCAAAGTAAAATATGATATATTATATCTCGAAAGCATGTGCGAAAGACGGAGTATTTTAGAGTATGTAGAGAGCCTATGGTTGGTGAAAATAGGTTATAAAAAAATATTTAAATCACTTTCAAGTTGCGATTTATGGATAAGATAAATACGGTAACGCGTTATAGTTTTTAAGATAAGTTATTAACTTATAAATTAAGGTGGTACCACGAACTATTCGTCCTTATGGATGAATAGTTCTTTTATTTTTATTATCTCATAAGATTAAAAAAAGGAGGAGTTTATGTTTTTAAATATAATTTTATTAATATTAGGATTTGTAATCTTAATTAAAGGTGCAGACATATTTGTAGATGGAGCAAGTAGTGTTGCTGCAAACTTTAAAGTTTCTAAAATGTTAATAGGTTTAACAATAGTATCCTTTGGAACAAGTGCTCCAGAGTTTGCTGTTAGTATTAAATCACTTTTATCAGGAAGTGGAGATATCGTTTTAGGAAATGTTATTGGTAGTAATATTTTAAATATTTTATTAATATTAGGATGTTGTGGGCTAGTTCACACTTTAAATGTTAAAAATAATACAGTAAAAAAAGAATTACCAATTACTATGTTAATTTCTACTTTATTTGCAGTTTTATTATCTGATAGTATTTTTGATAATGGTATAACTAATTCCTTTACAAGAGGAGATGGTATTGCTTTATTATTATTTTTTATGATATTTATTTACTATCTAATAACAATTGCACGTAAAAAAGTTGATAAAGAAGATGAAAGTGAAGTTCTACCTATGACTAAAGCTTTATTTTTTACAATAATTGGTTTAGTTGGAATAATTTTAGGAAGTAACTTTGTTGTAGACTCAGCCACATTTTTAGCTGAATCTATGGGAGTAAGCCAAAGAATAATTTCCTTAACAATAATAGCTTTTGGAACTAGTTTACCTGAATTAGTAACAAGTGTAACAGCAACGAAAAAAGGTGAATATGATATTGCTATTGGAAATGTTGTAGGAAGTAATATCTTTAATATTGGAGTAGTAATTGGGCTTCCTGTTGCACTATTAGGAGGTATAGGAATAATTTCATTTAGTTATATTGATTTATTAGTGATGATAGCAGCAGCAGTCTTACTATTTATGTTCTCTTTTAATGATTATAAAATTACTAAAAAAGAAGGAATATTATTCTTAATAGTTTTTATTACGTACTATAGTTATGTACTAATGAGTTAGGAGAGATTTATGAATAAATTAATGATTGCAATAAATAATTTTGTAAATATAATAAATATAGGTTATAAAGGAATTATAAATAGAAATCAAGATCTTATAAAAGATAAAATAATTTTTTATCAAGATATAGATAAAAGTACAACTTATTTTTATATTAAAAATATTAATAAAAAAAATAACAAACATAGAAAGTAGAGGAATACAATATGAAGTTTGAAAAATTAGCACAAGAAAAAATTAATAAAGTCGAAAATGAATATAGCAAATTTTGGGATGAACAAGATATTTTTAATAAAACAATAAAAAATAGAGAAAATCATGATAATTTTGTATTCTATGATGGACCAGCAACAGCTAATGGAATGCCAGGAATTCATCATATGATGGCTAAGCTTTTAAAAGATACTATATGTAAATATAAAACAATGCAAGGTTATCGTGTTTTAAGAAAAGTAGGTTGGGATACTCACGGTCTTCCAGTAGAAGTTCAAGTTGAAAAGGAATTAGGTTTTACTGGTAAAGGTGATATCGAAAAATATGGTATTAAAGAATTTAATCAAAAATGTCGCGAAAGTGTTTGGAAAAATGAAGAATACTTTACAAGATTTACTAAAGAAATGGGACAATTTATCGATTTAAAAAATCCATATGTTACTTATAATAATGATTATATTGAAACAGAATGGTGGATATTAAAGAAAATATTTGATGAAGGATATATTTATGATGGCTTAAAAATAGTACCATGGTGTCCAAGATGTGGAACAGGTCTAGCTTCTCATGAAGTTGCTCAAGGATATAAAGAAATTTCAGTTAATACAGTATATGTTCCATTTAAAGTTAAAGATGAAGAAAACACTTATTATTTAGTTTGGACAACTACACCTTGGACTTTACTTTCAAATGTAGCTTTATGTGTAAATCCAAATGAAAAATATGTAAAAGTATCATCACGTGGCTATAATTTTATCATTGCCAAACTTTTAGCAGATAAAGTTTTAGGTGAAGATTATGAAATTATTGAAGAACTACTTGGTTCTGATTTAGAAAATAGAGAGTATGAACAACTTATACCTGAATTAAGTATAAAAGAAAATAAAAAAGCATTCATAGTAACATGTGCTGACTATGTTACTATGGAAGACGGTACTGGTATTGTTCATATTGCTCCAGCCTTTGGACAAGATGATTATGAAGTAGGATTAAAATATGATTTAGCAATTCTAAATCCAGTAGGTGAAGATGGTTGCTATACAGAAGGACCATGGAAAGGTCGCCTAGTAGTAGATTCTGAATTAGAAATAGATATTATTAAATATTTAGCTAGTAAGGATAAACTATTTAAAAAACAAAAAATGAATCATGATTATCCACATTGTTGGAGATGTAAAACGCCACTAGTTTACTATTCAAAACCTTCTCTATATATTAAAACAACAGCCAAAAAAGATGAAATTATTAAAGAAAATAATAAGATTAATTGGTATCCAGATTATGTTGGAGAAAAACGTTTTGGTAATTGGTTAGAGAATATGAATGATTGGTCAATCTCAAGAAATCGTTACTGGGGAACTCCTATTCCATTATGGAGATGTAGTTGTGGTCATGACGAAATGATTGGTTCTCGTCAAGAACTAGTAGAAAGAGCAATAGAAAAAATAGATGAAACAATTGAACTACACCGTCCATATGTAGATGATGTTCATATAAGATGTTCAAAATGTCAAAAAGAAATGACTCGAGTAAAAGATGTTATTGACTGTTGGTTTGATTCAGGTTCAATGCCATTTGCTCAAATGCATTATCCTTTTGAAAATAAAGAATTATTTGAAGAACAATTCCCAGCTGACTTTATAAGTGAAGGAATAGATCAAACTAGAGGTTGGTTTTATGCCCTTCTTGTAATATCTACTTTTGTAATGGGAAAATCATCATTTAAAAATGTTTTAGTAAATGATTTATTACTAGATAAAAATGGTCAAAAAATGCATAAATCTCGTGGAAATGCTATTTCACCATTTGAAATTATGGAAGAATATGGTGCTGATACAGTTAGATTTTATATGCTTCATGCATCTCCTGTATGGACTCCATTAAAATTTGATGTAGAAGGTTTAAAAGAAGTATATTCAAAATATATTTCTACATTAAAAAATGCATATTCATTCTTTGAGATGTATGCCAATGCTGATAATATTGACCCTAGAGAATATGATATTAAAGTACGAGATAGAGAATTAATCGATAGATGGTTAATTTCAAAACTTAACAAATTAATTAAAGGGGTTAATGAAGCATATTCTGAATATGATTTAAATAAAGCTGCTAAATTAATAGTACCTTTCTTAAACGATGATTTATCAAACTGGTACATAAGAAGTAATAGAAGAAGATTTTGGGATAGCGAATTAACTGAGTCTAAAAAATCTGTTTATTTAACAATGTATGAAGCTTTAGTAACATTAGCTAAACTTTGTGCACCTATGACTCCATTCATGACTGAAGAAATATATAAGAAATTAACAAACGAACAATCAGTTCATTTAGCTGATTTCCCTGTTGAAAATACTGATTTAATAGACGAAACTGTAGAAGAAAGAATGGATTTAGTTAGAGATGTTTGCTCTCTTGGAAGATTTGCTCGTGAAGAAGCAAATATTAAAGTTCGTCAACCAATTTCTAGTTTAATATTACCAAAAAGTGATCAATTAATTATTGGAGATTTATTAAAAGTGATAGAAGAAGAACTAAATGTTAAAGAAGTTAAATTTATGAGTGACATGACAGAATATTTAGAATATATTGTAAAGCCAAATTTCAAAGTTTTAGGTAAATCTCTAGGATCTAAAATTAAAGAATTGCAAGAAACTTTACAAAAACTAACAAGTGCAGAAATATCAAAGATAAGTGAAAGTGGCTTAACAATAAAATTATCGGGAGAAGATTTCTTGTTAGATAATGAAAATACAATAATTTCAATTAAACAAAAAGAAGGCTATGCATCAACTAGTAATAATAGAACAATTGTAGTTTTAGAAACAGAATTAACAGAAGAATTAATCTTAGAAGGTTTAGCACGTGAATTTGTTCGTAAAGTACAATCTCTAAGAAAAGATGCTGACTTTGTAATTACAGATCATATAAAAATTTATTACAACGGAACAGCATCAGTAGAAAAAATGCTAACTTTATATAAAGACTATATAATGGGTGAAGTACTAGGAGAAGAATTACTTAAAGATATCTCACTAACTGAAAAATGTATGCTAAATGAAGAAGAAGCTTATATAAAAGTTGAAAGAGTTTAATAAAGCTCTTTTTCTTTTTTTAAAATAATAGTAAAATATAAATAAAAAGGAGTTGGACATTATGGACCAAGATTTTATAGCTTTAAGAAATAGAATAGTATTAGCAGTTTTAGTAGCAATTGTTTTTACAATTCCCTTAATAATTTTCATATTTAATAAATTTGGTAATAATTCTTCTTTAATTTTAAATAGTCTAAATAAAAAAGAAAATTTAGTTTTATTAGTTACAAAAGAAGAGTGTAAAAGTTGTGAAGATAGTGAAAATCTTTTAAAAAAACAAAAAGTAAACTACACATTATTAAATAAAGATCAAGAAACAAATTATGAAAAAATAATAAGAAAAATTGGTATTTCAGATGATGATATAATTGTTCCAACAATAATTTATGTTGAAGAAGGATTATTATATTCATCCCTTGTAACTCCAACTAAAAAAGAATTAATATCATATATAGAAATTAATAATTTATCAGAGGATAAATAAGTTGCTTATCGACAAAAAATAAGATATAATTTTCTTGATGTGGAGTTGGTAGTATGAAAAAGATGGTTGCACTAGTAACTGGAAGTAATCGTGGAATTGGCAAAAGTTGTATTGAAGAATTTGCAAAAGCTGGTGTAAATGTAATTATTAATTATTGCCATCACAAAACAGAAGCTTTAGAATTAGAAAAATATATCAAAGAAACCTATCATGTAGAAGCTCTAGCAATAAAATGTGATATATCAAATGAAGAAGAAGTAGAAAATATGGTTAATCAAATTATTGATACATTTGGAGGCATAGATATTTTAGTAAATAATGCCAGTGTTTGTCGAGATACCTTAATGCTTGATAAAAATATTAAAGAATTTAAAAGAATACTAGATGTTAATTTAATAGGAACTTATCTTGTAAGCAAATATGTTGGTAAAATAATGTTAGAGCAAAAAAAAGGAAAAATTATAAACATTTCATCTACCAACGCTTTAGATACTTATTACCCAGAAAGTTGTGATTATGATGCATCAAAAGCAGGAGTTATTTCCTTAACACATAATTTTGCACGGGAGTTAGCACCATTTATAAATGTTAATTGTATCTGTCCTGGTTGGGTTAAAACTGACATGAATAAAGATTTGAGTTTTGAACAAATCAATAAAGAAAAAAGAAAAATATTATTAAATAGATTTGCTGAAGTTGAAGAAATAAGTAAATTAGTTTTATTTCTATCTTCTAGTAAAGCAAGTTATATTAATGACTCAATTATAAGAGTTGATGGGGGAAGATTAAATGATTAATGGAATAATAATTATTTCACCAGATGGAACAGAAACAAAAAAAGAAATAAGTAGAGGTGGAAATCATAAAATTCCTCTAATTGAATTTTTAGAAAATAATGCTCTCGTTTATGAGGGGTATCAAAATCAATTAGCTCATTTTATATCGTTATTTTTAGCTAGTATTAGTTATCTTGTTATAAATGTTGAAAATAATAGGTATTTGTATTATCTTGGAGAGAATTTAACTAAATCCCAAAATAAATGGTTTTTATCTAATAAAAAATTTCTCAAAAAACACAAGACATGTATAGCAAATTTAAATAATGGAGAAATAGAATATTTTGAAGAAACTGATCTAAATTATGATGGTATAAAAGGCTTCAATAAATTAAAAGAAATAATAGAAGATAAATTTATAATAGAAGATAAAGAAATAATTGAAAACAAGCAAAAAACAATATAAAGAAGGTGACATTATGTATCAAGATTTAGATATTAGTCTAGATGTAGTAGAGTTAGTTAATAAATGTGAAAAAGAATGTTTAGAAGAATTTAATAAAATTGATGGAATGTGTACTAAAAATAGTTTAAAAGTTTTATCAAGTTTTAAAAAAAATGAAATAACAGAATCTTGTTTTAATGAAACGACTGGTTATGGTTATAACGATTTAGGAAGAGATAAAATAGAATGTATTTTTAAAGATGTATTAGAATCAGAAGATGCATTAGTAAGAGGTCAGTTTATTTCAGGATCTCACGCCTTGAACATTTGTTTTTTTGCTCTACTTAGACCTGGAGATTTACTATTAAGTATAAGTGGAAAACCATATGATACTCTAGATGAAGTAATTGGAATAAAAGAAAATTCAAGTTCTTTAAAAAGTTTTGGAATAAATTACGATCAAATAGAATTAATAAATGACGATTTCAACTATCAAAAAATAGAAGAATATTTAAAAAAACATCAAGTAAAAGTAATTGAAATTCAAAGAAGTAAAGGTTATTCTACAAGAAAAAGTTTAAGTATAGAAAAATTAGAAAAAGTAATTAAATTAATAAAAAATATTGATAGAAATATAATAGTAATGGTAGATAATTGCTACTGCGAATTTGTAAGTAGCCAAGAACCCACTGCAGTAGGGGCAGACATTATTGTAGGGTCTCTTATTAAGAATTTAGGTGGTGGAGTTGCTCCTAATGGTGCCTATATTGCTGGACGACATGATTTAGTAAAATTATGTGCAGAAAGATTGACTCTTCCTGGAGAAGGCAGAGAAGTAGGCCCAACACTTGGTATCAACAAACAAATTTTACAAGGAATCTATATGGCTCCAAATGCTGTTGCATCATCTTTAAAAACAGCTGTTTTAACAAGTAAAGTTTTAGAAGAATTAGGCTATGAAGTTGAACCAAGATATAATGAAAATAGAGTTGATATAGTTCAAAATATAATATTTAAAGATCCCGAAAAATTAATAGAATTTACACGTGGTATACAACAAGGGTCGGCAATTGATTCTAATGCCGTTGTAGAAGCTTGGGATATGCCAGGATATAAAGATAAAGTAGTTATGGCAAGTGGATCTTTTATTCAAGGTTCATCTATTGAATTATCTTGTGATGGACCAATTAGAGAACCATATATAGCTTATATGCAAGGATCACTAACATATCCATATGGAAAATTAGGTTTGATGAAAGCAGTTGAAAGATTGCTTCATAATAAATAAGAAGGAGGAGTATAAAATGTACGATACAACATATTATTCAGATTTTAACACAATTTTTGGAACATTTTTTGGAACATTTTTTGGAATGTTTATAGGAGTATTTATTTTTATAATGATATTTGCATTAATAGTAGGTATATTAGTAATAATTGGAAAATGGAATATTCTAAAAAAAGGTGGAGAAGAAGGCTGGAAATCATTAATACCAATCTATAGCACATATACAATGTGTAAATTAGTAGGAGTAAATCCTTATTGGGTTTTAATTACTATCGCAGGATGGTTTTTATCTTCAATTCCATTAGTTAATTTAGTATCAGCAGTTGCCTCAATTTATTTTACAATACTATTAAATGTAAGTATTGCAAAAGCATTTGGAAAAGATACAGGATTTGCTATTGGTTTAATTTTCTTACCATATATTTTCTACCCAATATTAGGATTAGGAAATAAAGAATTTGTTGGAAAAAATCCAATGGAAGATATTATCTTTAAAAATACTAACCAACAATCAAATACTAATAATCAAAATGTCCAAAATAATAATGTAAGTGAAACACAAAATGAAAAAAATGAGCCTATAAATCAACAAGAATTACAAAATAAAGAACAATCTGAAACAACTTTTTGTTCAAATTTTGGTTCTAACATTAATAAAGAATATATTTTTTGTACTAATTGTGGAACAAAAAGAAAATAAGAGTATTGAAGAATATTCTTATTTTTTTTGCATAATATTTATTGAATGGAGGAGTCATATGATAAATAAACAGAATTTGTGGTTCTTAACACTATTTAGCTTAATATTAGTACTTGGAGTTTATTATGTTACAATGCCTAATGATTTGCTAACAAAAGTAAATATTAAGACAGAAGAAACAAAAGATAAAGCAGTAGTGGAAGAAGTAAAAGAAGAAAGTGCACTTATTGCTATGAGAGTTAGTTTAGAAGAAGAAAGAAAAG
>CAJUTW010000035.1:0-4654 GCA_910589335.1 uncultured Bacilli bacterium
AAGTTATTAAAACTCAACTTTCTTAACTCTCTCCCCCAAAACTCTTTACACTAACTATAAATTTAAATTTTTTCTAAAAATAGTTTTTTCTACTATACTTCTAACACTCTGCTCATTAAATGGTTTTCCTAGCATATCAACTATTTCATATGTAAAAGCTTTATCGATTGTTTCTTTACTAGAGTCACCAGATATTATTGAAACAGGTATTTTTTCGAATAAATCATTTTGTCTTAGATATTCTAAAACAGCGAAACCATCTACTTTTGGCATATTTAAATCCAAAAGTATTGCTTCAATAAAATTATTATTTTTATTTGCATCAATAATCTTGATTGCTTCTTCTCCATTTTTAGCAGTACCTACGTTATATTTTTCACTAAAAATTCTTTTAGTAAAATTTCTAATTATATTAGAATCATCTACTACTAAAATAGTTTTTTTCTTAAATACGTCTTCTTCTGAAGATTCTATTTTTTCTAAAATTTGTTCTGTTTCATTGCCATTCATATATTCTTGAACTAAAATAATTGATTTGTTTGTTTCTTCTATTAAATTGTTTATATTTCTATTAATAAAATATAAATCTCCTGCTTTACTTTTTAATTCATGTTCTAACGCTACTTCAGCTAACTTTGTAAATCCAAAATTTTGAGCATCATTTTTCAGAGAATGTACTAAAATAGCATAATTAGAAATATCTTTTACTTCTAGGCTTTTTATAATTTGTTTTATTTTAGTATGTATTCCAACTAGAAACTCTCCTATTGTATCATTATAAGTTTTTAAATCTCCAAATAACTCTAAACTTTTATCAATATCAATTTTATTATCTTTTAAAAATTTAATATTTTTCATAAAACACCTCTACCTTAAAATGATTATATAACAAAAAAATAGAAAATACAATTAATTCTATTATTTAATCTTTTCGTTATATATAGTTTTAAAATTTAGTAGTTAGTATTTCTTTTTTTTATTTTTTATCTTTCATTATATATTATTGGATATGGATTATGATATTTTTTTAGATATTTAATATTTAAATTTCCCATATTATTTTGTTCTACTCCTCTACTTGCGTATTTTATTAAAGCTCTACGCCATTCTTCATCATCTTCGTAAAAATCTTCTTCATCTCCATGAACTCCACCTTCACAAAGTGCTATTACAAAATCTTTTCTATTTTTTAAGGCAGCCTCAACAATATCTTCTGCAGCTTTGCATGGCATTAATCCTATTAGTAAATCGTATGATGTTACATCAGTATTTTTATTAAATCTCTCTCTAACTAGTTTTAAAGTAGATGTATCATTTTTATAAATACTTAATCTAGGGTCATAAACAGTTATTGAACCTTTAGATTGAAATAATGCTATCCTCTCACCTAATCTTGGTAATACTCCTCCACCTATTTCAACTATATTTTTTTGTTTTATATCAAAAAGTTCATTTATTAATTTAATAAAACCTATATAGATATTTTCTTCATCTTTAAGAAAATTTAATTCATCATATATTCCTCTTATAAATTCAGGAACTAAAATATTTTCGGGATTAATTTCTGTATATTTTAAAATTATTTCTATTTCATTTTCACTAAAAATATTAGGATATTTTTTTATATAATCTAAAATAGCTTTTCTTTTATTTATGTTAAGCTTATTCATACGAATTCTCCTCAAATAAATTTTTTAAATTATAATATCAAAAAAAATAGTATGTGTAAACAGTAATTATACATCAACACATACTAATACTGGATAATGATCACTTATTTTTAAATCTTTGATAACTTCTTTCTTTATTAATTTTATTTCATTTGATAAAAATATATGATCTATTTCTCTATGATATTTTGATTTTTTTAATGTCTTTTCATTAAGTTCTATTTTATATATTTTTTTACTTTCTAGTAATGCAGTAAATTGATTAAATATTGGATTATTATTTTTTAAATTAAAGTCTCCCATTAAAATAATATAATTATTATCATTTTCTATTAAATTATATAGTTTTTTTAATTCTTTTTTCTTTACATTATCAAACATAAAATCAAGATGTGTATTATAAATACTTATGTTTTTATTATTATGAGAAATTATTACTTTAGTTACTATACGTTTTAGTGGCGATGGAAAATTTGGTAAATGATATGTTTTATTAAAAATAGTTTTTTTATTGGTTACTATTGGAACTTTTTCGTTAAATCTTTTTAAAATAGTGTGAAGATAAAAACGATATTTTCCATATATTTTGTATTTTGTAGTGCTTAATTCTTGTTCTAAATCATTATTTAGTTTTGAATACACTTCTTGAAGACCTAAAATATCTATATTATTATTTTTTAAATAATTTATTATTTCTAAAGTTTTTTTCTTATTATAATTATCAAAATCATTTTGAATATTAAAAGTGCTTATTTTTAACATTTTTAATCTTTGAAATCAAAGTAGAAATCACATATTCTTACTTGATCTCCTTCTTTAGCTCCCATCTCAATTAATTTATCATCAATTCCCATACGACGCAATTTCTTAGCAAATCTATAGATGGCTTCTTCTGATGAGAATTTAGTCATTTTAAAAATTCTTTCTATTTCTTTTCCGCTTATTTTCCATAAGCCCTCTTCTTCTTTTTCTATAGAAAATGGTTCTTCTTTTTTAAACTTATAAAGAACATGACTTTCGATTTGACTATCATCATATAAAGGATTGATTGGGATTTCATCAAGTAGATTTGCTAGTTTATCAACGACAGCTTGTAAACCTATATTAGTTGCAGCACTAACTTCATAAATTTCGCAGTTCACTAATTTTTTAAATGCTTCTAAATTTTCTTTAGCTCCTTCTAGATCCATTTTGTTAGCAACAATAATCATTGGTTTCGTTATTAATTTTTCATTAAATGCTTCTAATTCTTTATTAATTAGAAGGTAATCCTCATAAGGGTCTCGACCTTCACTTCCGCTCATATCAAGTACATGACATATTACACGTGTTCTTTCTATGTGTCTTAAAAATTTATCTCCTAAACCTTCGCCTAGACTTGCTCCTTCAATTAGCCCTGGTAAATCGGCCATAACAAAACTTCTGCCATCACTAGATTTAACAACTCCAAGATTTGGATTTAGAGTTGTAAAATGATATGCTGCTATTTTTGGTTTTGATTTGGATACACAAGAAATAATAGTACTTTTACCTACGCTTGGAAGCCCTACTAATCCAACATCGGCAAGCATCTTAACTTCTATTTTTAAATCTTTTTTTTCTCCTTCTTCACCATTTTCAGAATAATCTGGAGCAGTATTAGTTTGCGTTTTAAAAGCTGTGTTTCCACGACCTCCACGACCTCCTCTTGCAATAATTTCTTCTTGATCTTTTTTAGATAAATCTGCTATTACTAAACCAGTATCTAAGTCAGTTACAACTGTTCCTTGTGGTACTTTTATAATTAAAGGGTTTGCTCCTTTTCCGTGTTGGTTCTTTCCTCGACCATTTTCACCTTTTTGTCCTTTAATAGTTTTTTGATATCTTAAGTCCAATAGTGTATGAAGTCCTTGGTCTACTTTAAAAATAATATCTGCACCATGCCCTCCGTTTCCACCATATGGTCCTCCCATAGAAATATATTTTTCACGTCTAAAGGCAGTACACCCATCTCCTCCGTTTCCTGCTTCAACTCTTATTTCTACCTCATCTACAAACATAATGACATCCCCTTTCTAAATATATTCATTATATCATAAATTTTTACTTTTTTATTTGGTGATGTGGAAAATATCCATTTTTTTATTTTATAATCTATAATTTCCATAGTAACTTACTTACTGTCATTATAATAACAATATAAGTACATTCTGTCTAGTAATTTCTTTATCACTAAAAAAAGAGCCTTGGCCCTTTTTATTATTCTCCTACTGGATAAACTGAAACTTGTTTTTTATCTCTTCCTAAGCGTTCAAATTTAACAATTCCGTCAACTGTAGAATAAATTGTATCATCGTTTCCACGACGAGTATTTACTCCAGGGAAAATTTTAGTTCCTCTTTGACGATATATAATAGAACCAGCTGTTATAAATTGACCATCAGCTGCTTTTGCTCCAAGTCTACGTCCTGCAGAATCACGACCATTAGATGTTGATCCTTGCCCTTTGTGGTGAGCAAATAATTGAATATCTAATTTCAAAAATTTCATAATTCTCCTCCTTACTTTACTTCTATATTTTCTTTATAGTTTCCTTCTAACTCTTTTAAAAGACTTACCATATTGTTTATTAGTAATTGAGTATTTCTATCATTACTTTTTATATCAATACTCATACCTTTTTTACTAACTAAATAACTTATACTTTCGTTATTTAATGCAAGTATTCCGTTTACTGTAGTTGTAACAATACTACTACAAGCACTACATACAATATCTTTTCCATATTCATCATACATTGCATGTCCTAATATTGTAATTTTTTTATACTTTGCATTTTCCTTTTTAATTTTTACAGTTATCATAAATTAACCAATTTTTGTAATTTTAATTTTTGTATAAGGTTGTCTATGTCCTTGTTTTTTACGGTTAGATCTGTCTTTACTTTTGTATTTAAAAACATTAATTTTTTTCATTTTACCATTCTTTAGTACTTCTCCTTGAAC
>CAJUTW010000035.1:4664-17016 GCA_910589335.1 uncultured Bacilli bacterium
CCTTGAACAGTAACACCAGTAAGATAAGGATTACCTATTTTACTATCAAGCATTAATACTTGATCAAAATTAACAATATTTCCTACTTCACAATCTAATTTTTCAACATAAATTTCTGATCCTTCAGTAACATAATATTGTTTTCCACCAACTTTAATTACAGCGTTCATCAAATTACCTCCTTCTTTTTAACTTAAGACTCGCTCTTAAGGTACATTAATATGTTTTTACCTTTTCAATGCGGTTTGAGCATGAGGCGTCAAACATCTAGATTATATCATATGTGATTATTGTTGTCAAATTTAGCTATTTTAATTTTTTTCTTTTTCCTTTCATGCACTGAATTGTTCACTTTACTTTTTACCTAACACTTTATTTCCTTTTATTTATTGTATTTAATTAAATTTATGATAAAATTTAAGTATTAACGGAAGTGAATATTATGGAATTTTTTAATGATTATTATATAGGTTTATTGCTTTTAAACCCTCTTATTTATGATAAAAATAAAGCTACTAGAATAGTGAATGGTATAAATTATGATCCTTTTTGTGAGTGTGATATGCCAACGGCTATTTTTCAGGGAACTTTAACTCTTGTTAGAAAAGTTGGAGATAAATACTGTTTAGAATATGAATCTCGATATAAAAATGAAATTATTTTAAATTTAGGTGAGACAAATAAATATGGAATTTATTTAGCATATATTAAACCATTTTGTGAGGTATATCAAAAAAGACCTAAATTATTAATAAAAGAAGAAATAGAAAATGATTATGATAAAATGTGTGAACTTTTATTTAATGATGAATACTACTTATCTTTTTCTAAAATGGATAAATCTATTGTGCCTGTTATAATTAATGAAAATAATATGAATTTAGTACGTGAAGAATATTATGATAAATTTTTTAGAAATAAAACATATGAAAAAAAATAACTATCAATGATAGTTTATTTTATTTTGAGAAGGATATCTCTCATAGCTATGGCTATTTTTTTAGCACTGGTAGTTAAAAACTCTTCATATGTTACAACGTTATTATTATTAGGAACATCAGAAATACTTCTAATAATTATAAAGGGTATATTACATAAATAACATACTTGAGCAATACTTGCACCTTCCATTTCAACACATAGTGCTCCAAATTTGTCATTTATTTTTTTTGCCATATTATTTTCGCTGCAAAAAATATCACCTGTTGCTATTACTCCTTTAACACCTTCAGTTATTACATTTGATGCAATATTTATTAGCATTTTATCACTTTCTATATATACTCCTACATTAGGGATATAGCCTTTTTTATGATTAAAAGCAGTAATATCAAAATCATGTTGAACTATTTTTTCACCAATTACTATATCTCCAACTTGCAGATCATTACTAATTCCTCCTGCTACACCAATATTAAAAATATAATCTACACCTATTTTATCAATTAATATTTGAGTTGTTCTAGCTGCATTTACTTTACCAATACCTGATTCTACAAAAATACAAGTTTTATTATCAATAATTCCATAAAAGAATGTCAATTCATATATTTTTTCTATTTTTTCTATATTAATTAATTTTTTTAATTCATCTAACTCTTCTTTCATGGCAAATATTATTCCAATTTTCATATTTACTCCTACCTTTTATAAATATCTAGAAATAGTTCTTGGATACGTTTTTGCTAAAGTTTTTATTCCTTCTCTTTCATTTAAATGTGCTATTATTTCATCTTTGTTATCTTTTGCATAATTTAGAGATTTCCTATTAAACAGAACTACACCTTTTTGATTTAGAAAAAAAGCTAAATTTATATTTGAAACAAATCTTCTTAATGGAGTTACTGACTGGGTATAAAAATCTATATTTTGTTTTACATATTTACCTTTTTCTCTATAGATTGCAAACTCTGACTCTTTACCAATAAAATAATTAACTAGCAATGATGAGAATGAAACAAAATCTTTACGAGCATCTTTTAAATAATAGTTTTCTTTTTTACTAATTACTTTCTCTACCATTTCTTTGTATAAAATAAGTTCTTTAAAATTATCATCTAAACAAACATTAGATGAATTTAATTTTTTTATATCATGAAAATTTGTTCTATTAGTAATTTTTATTTTTTTTCTAGAAACAGAATCAAATTTAATCGTTCCATCTTTTAAAATTATAAATTTAAAGTCTATAGCGATTCTCATTTTATTTAATTTTAATGCAAGATTATTTTTTAATAAATCAGTTGGAAAAATATCAATTATTATAGGGGAATTATTTTTTGATGTTTCAATGCAAAATGATGTTCCTCTTTTATATGCTTCTTTACAAAATTTTATATTATCTTTTAAAAAGGTTGGTACATCTGCAACGAAAACATCAAAAACATAATAATCATATTCTTTTTTTATACTAAATGCTCCATCTAAAGATACAGCAAAAGAATCATCTACAGCAATAATATTTTTTTCTGTTTCTTCTTCGAGATGGTCATAAAAGTAGTCAATAGAATCATAAAAAACTGCTGGAAATTTAGTTGGAATTTCAATTTCTTTTGTATCTAGTTTTTGTAATAATTTTAAATATACTTTATTCTTTTCTATTTTATTGAAAATAAATTTAATTTTTTCTTTAAATATTTTAATATCTTTTTCTGCAAAGTTTTTAGTGTATGAGATTTTATTTTCAATTGCTGTTATTAATTTCTTTATTAATTCACTTTGTTCTTCTGTTAAATTTGGTGCTAATTCCTTTTCTAAATTATTTAAATTACTTTCTATTTTAATAAAATTAATATTATTTTTTTCCATTTCATTAAAAATATTTGTTAAATATTTTATAATTCGATAACTACCTATACTTTCAATCTCATTTTTTAAATTTGCTATTTCAGTAATTTTATTAAGACTTAATACTTTTAAAACATTTGCTCTTTTCTTTATTTTATTTAATAATATTTTATATTTATCTTCATAGAGATTTCTTTCTAGAATTTCGATAAATTGTTCTAAATCTTGTAATTCACATTTACTACATAACTTATTTTTATCAATACGATGATTAAAATAGATAACTAAATTTTGAAGATTATAATTTTTAATACCTCCTTTAAAGCTTATTATTTTATTCATTAATGTATTAATAGTCATATTATCTATTTTCATATAAATTCTCCCTTTGCAATCAATTTATAAAATATTATTGATTTAATTTTAACAGATTATCAAGTATAAGAAAACATTTTTAATTATTATATATTCTAATTTTCTATTACTTCCCTATACTTTTCATCTAAAAGTGAATATAAGTAACATTTTACTGGTTTTTTTGTTTTTTCTTGTATGTACTTTCTATAGCCAATTAATTGTTTATCATATGCTTCATCATCAATATTTTTTAATTTATAATCGATAATTATTAGACTTGTTTCTTTTTCTATTAATAAATCTATTATACCATGTGAACTATTATTATTTTCTTGATAAATAAATTCATATTCTTTAAACATATTATATTTCAGATTATCTTTCATTATATCGCTTTTTAAAAATGCAATAATTTTTTGTTTTATAAATGGATCTACTTTATTTAAAGTTTCTAAATTTGAAAAATCAATTTGTTCTAAATATTGGTGAATTTGAAGTCCAAAATCTAAGAGTTTTTTTTCTTCCTGATTAATTATATGTAATGATTCTTTAGAATAGTGCGACTCTTCTATTAAAGAATTATCAATATTTATTTCACTGACTTTTAAATGATCTTTTTGATTAGTTATATTTTCTATAGTTTCATTGTTGTTATTTAAATAATCTTTACTACCTAAAATTTCACTTTTTCTTATGTAGGGCAATAAAGATGTATAAATACTTTTCATAATTGATAGAAATGAATTATATTTCTCTCGTTCGTATAGTGGAACAATATCAATAATTTCAGTTTCTTCTTCAAGTTCTGGCATAACAATTATCATTTTCTCTTTAGCTCTGGTTACAGCTACATATAGTAATCTTATTTTTTCTGATATTTCTTCCATTTTTAAATTATTTTTTAATAATGTTTTTAAGATTGTTTCTTTATAATATTCTTCAACTTTAGGTAAAATAATACCATATTTATTAGAAAATAAAATTTTTTCTTTTAACTCACTTGTATTAAATTTTGATGAAAATCCTGCAAAATAACATATAGGGAATTCTAATCCTTTTGATTTATGAATTGTCATAATTTTGCAACTGTTACTAGTATTACTATTAATATTAAATTTTAAATCATAATTTTCTTCAAATATTTTATTTAAATATATATAAAAATCATATATAGTTTTTCCATTTTCTTCATAATTTTTTATTAAATTATAAAAATATTCACATCTTACTCTAAATGCTTTAATGTTACCAATACTAATTAGTTTTTCATCATAATTAAATTCTTTTAGCAAAAGTTTTAGAAATTCTGATCCACTCATATAATCAATTTTATCTACTAATTCTAAACATTTTTTATAAAGATCTGTTTCAAAAAAAGTGTTATTTACAAATGTTTCATATATTGTTTTATCATCTGTTTTATATAGGAAACTTCTACTTATAGAAGTATAAGCATATTTAAAATCATTATCATAATTTTTTTCTTTTATTGAAAGAATTAATTTGAGTAGATTTTTAAGAACTAAAATATCTTCATCTTTTTTTAATGACTCATCTTTCAAAATAGCTAATGGAATATGAAGATATTCAAATATTTTTTTATATAAATTAAAATTTTTACTTTTATCTAATAAAATAACAAAGTCACTATATTCGATATTTCTTAGCTTTAGTTCATCTTTATCAAATACTTGAAATTTTTCATTCATCTTTTTTAAGATATCATTTCCAATTATAAATGCTTCTTCTTCATCTTTCGTTAAGTTACCTAATTCATCTTTATTATAAGTAATAAGTTCAAAATCATAATTTTGCTCAGTTAAACCTTCTTGAATATATGAGTTATTTCCAAAAACCATTCGATGGCTTTCTTTATAATCAGCACCACCTATTCTATCATCCATAAATAGATCAAATAATAAGTTAATGTTTTCTAAAACTTCTTTTCTAGAACGAAAATTTTTAAGTAAATCTATTTTTATACCTAAATCTGTATCTCTATAGCTGTCATATTTATTTTTAAAAATATATGGATTAGCATTTCTAAAACGATAGATTGATTGTTTAATATCGCCAACCATATAAACATTATTATTAGATATTAATGATATAAATTTTTCTTGAGTGTCACTTGTATCTTGATATTCATCTACAAGTATTTCATTGAAACTTCTAACAAGTTCATCTTTAATATCAGGATTCTCATCAACAACTTTTATAGCCATTCTAGAAATATCATTAAAATTAAATATTTCTTCTTCTTTTTTCCATTTTGTAAGTTTTTCATCAAACTCTTTAAGTATTTCAATTATTATTTCGATATTATTATATGTAGCCAATATTTCTTCTTTTATTTCAGAAGTGCTAGAATAGCGGCATAGTTCTTTAATTTCTTTTAAAATGTTAAAGATAGTAGTTTTTATTTTTTTACCATTTTCGTCACTACCTTTTGGTACTGAAATACTTTTGTAATCAAGCCCTTTTTTAAAATCTTCATAATTTTTTGCATTAAGAATTTTTGAAATATTGTCTTCTACTTTAGAAACAAAATCACCATCAAAATAATCGTTAAGTTCTATTAATAGTTTTTTTATTATATGTTGTTTATCAAATAACAGATTAACATATTCTTTTATATAAAAGTTTAATTTTTCTTCAGTTAATTCATTTTTTAAATAGGTATTTAAATATTTTTCTTTATCATATTTTAATTCTATTTTCTTATATATATTTAGGATATAATTTTTTAACTCTTTATCATCTTTTAGACAAAAATTGTTAATTAATGTAAGAAAGTTTTTTTTAGGAGATAAATAATTTTTATTAAATATATCTTCTAGAAGTTCATTCTTTTTTAAATCAATTATTACTTCATCACTTATTTTTATTTTGTTAGTAATATTTAATCTAGTGTGATATTTTTTTACTATAGATAGAGAAAAGGAATCAAATGTTGTTATATAGGCACTATCAATTAAGTTAGCTTCAGCTGTTAATTCTTTTGTATTTTTTATTGTTTTTCTAATTCGCTCTTTCATTTCTTTTGCAGCGGCATTTGTAAATGTTAATATTAATAATTCATTAATATGTACACCACTTCTTAATTTTCTTTGAACACGTGCTGTTAAAACAGCCGTTTTTCCACTACCTGCTCCAGCTGAAACTATAATATTTTTTCCTTCTAAATCAATTGCTAATTGTTGTTCTTCGGTCCATGCCATTATAATCATCTCCTAAAAAACTTAAATCATTTACTTTATCTAAATATGTTAAATTGCTTTCTCTCATAAAACAAATATCATTAAAACCACAAAATTCACAAGATACATTTTTTAAAGCATATATTTTGGGGTTTATTGAAAAATCCGCTTTTACTATTTCACTACATTTTTCTTCTATATGATTTTTAGTATATTTTACAAGGTCATATAATGTTTCATTAGATATGATCTTAGAATAAGTGCCAAAACCTTTTTCTTCATTATATTTCATGCTTTTTATATACTCACTTGCTTCATAAGTAGAATCAAATCTAGATAAAATATTGGTATCACTTGTTGAATAACCATTTAAATAGTATTTTTCTTTATTTTCTTTTTCTAACTTTTCACTCCAGTTAGGGTAATTAAATAAAATATTTTGATAATAAATACCTGTAAAAATAGGATTATCAAAAAGCTTAGAATAATGGATTAAATAAAGATATACAGGTAATTGAAGATGGAGCCCATATTTTATAGGTTCAATATGTGTATCAATATAACCTGTTTTGTAATCAATGATTGAAAAATAAGTGTCATCTATATTTTTATAGAACATAATTTTATCAATATAGCCTACAAATTCAACAGCAACTTTATTTTTGATATTTACTACAGCTTTCGCTTCGTATAAAGCTTCATCATAACCTGTTAATAATTGTTGCTTTTTTAATTCTGAAATTAACTCTAAAAGATCTTTTTTGATTTTTACTAATAATATTTTTTCTTTTAAAGTTAATTCTCTATTAGTTAAATATTTTTGAAATTCTGTTTCAAAATCAAAATATTTATTTTGATATAATGATAGTATTTTGTGATACATACTTCCAATAAAACTTGCAAAAGTATCTTGATAAATATCTAATTTTAAAACATTTTTCAAGTAATACTTGAATTTACATTCATTATATGTATTTATAGATGTATAACTAATTCTTAATGGATAAGGTAAATTCTTTAAATATAAATCATTATCTATTCCAGTAAATTCATTATTATATGTTTTATATTTAATTTTATAATGAGTATTTAATATATAAAGTGAATTATCTTTTTCTCCAAATAAATAGTAATTATCTAATTTTTCTGCTAATCTTATTTTATTATAGATATTTGAATAACAGTAATTATCTATTTCTGGTTTTATAATTTCTAATTTTAAATCATCTATTATGCTTGATTTATAATAATTTGCAAAAGGGCTTGATAATTTATAACTTAAATATAAATTTTTAATTCTACTAAGTAAATAAATTACAACTTCTTTTTCTCTTTTATTCAAATAACTAGTTGTATATAATGATATTTCATCTTTTATAGAATCGTCTATAAATTCAATGTCTTTTTTTAATATTGGTAAACTATCTTGATTAAAACCTATAACAAAAACATATTCATCATTATCAAAAGTTTCTTTATAAAGATTTTTAATATTTACTGCATTATTATATTTTTTTGGATTTAAATAACTGTTCTTTAATTTATCTATAAAAATTACTTCAGTATATTCATCTTCTTCTAAATCACTAATACTATTTAAGATATTGATTAATTTTTTATTTATTGTAATTTTGTCTTTATTATTCAAATCAATTTTTCTTGTTTGTAAAAAATCTTTAACAACTTTTGTAGTATAAATTGATTCTTTAAAATCTAAATTGATTGGAATATGATAATAATTAAATAATTTTTCGATAGTATATAAATATTCATTTGATACATTAGATAAAAATATTTTATTTATATTTATACCTTGTTTAATTAATTCAATAATTTTTAAACATACATAATTTATTTCTTCTTCCATAGAAGAGCATTCAACTACTGGTTTATCAATATAGTAAGAATCTAATGAAAATTTGTAATTTAGAGCTTCTTCTTCATATTTTTCTAGATTAAAATAATTTATTACTTTTATTTTTTTGTTTTCTATAAATGATTTAAAACTGTGATTAAATTTTAGAAAATTATTATCTATTAATTCGATTTTCAATTTTTTTAAAAATTCTAATTTGTTATTTTTATAATTTGAATTTATATCTATTGCATATAAATTATTTAAATATACTTTTGCAACATCTAAATTGTAATTGTATTTTTTCATTAAATAATGTAATGTTTTTTCGTCAAAACTAAAATAATAATTATTTATATATTCTTCTTTTGTCATAAATTTAATGTTTAATAAATTTTTATCATGGCTAATTGCTTTTAATATTTTAATTTTTTCTTCATTTGGACATATTATTAGAGTGTTATTTTCTATCATTTTATCACCTCTTTTATTGTATCAAAAATTCTAAAGTCTATGAAGTTTTATCATAGATAATTATTTTTAATATATAATACATTTGTTCTATTGTCAATTAAAAGTTTATTTATATATAAAAAATAGTTTTGATTTAACTCAAAACTAATTTTATTATTTAACTTTACATTTAAATCCATCATCTTCAGCAGATTTTTGGACATCTTTTAGGTTTTCTTTTGATTTTGTGATACTTGATAAATTATATTCAGCTAAACTTTTTTCACTTACTTTATCTAATTCAACATCTAAAGCAACTTTATAAGTATAATCTTTATCGTTGTTAGTTACTTTTAAAGTAATTCCTTCTTCTTTTTTATCTTTATATTGTTTATCCATTGCTTGTGCAAATACTGACCAATTTTCTTTAATAGAATCATCTGTTGCTTTACTATCAACTACCATTTTAATTAAATTAATTTTGTTATTTTTGAATGTCATTGATATTTCTTGGTCAACACTTAAACCATTTTGTGTTTGATTATTTGTACATACAAGTGTTTCTTCTTTACCACAACCAGTTAGTAATGTCATTGATGCTAAACCTAAAATAATTAAATTTCTTTTTTTCACCATTCTCACTCCTTAAATACATTGTATATTAAATTTTATTAAAATTCAAGTCAATGTATTAAGAAAATGAAAAAAACTAAATAGATTTTTCCAATTTAGCTTTCTAATTTATTTAAAAATTTTATTTGTCATTGAACTAAAGAAATTGTTCTTTAGACCTGTAAAATTATTTATTTGATCAATAGCTTTCAAATCAGCTTTTAAATGAAGGTTGCTTGTGTTTCCATATATATCTCTTAAACAGATTGTCTCATCAATATTTTCTGTATATTTTTTAGTAAATACTGTATATCCCTCACTTGCTTCCCAACCATCTCCAGGAGTAAAAATAGATTTTGAAACTTTAATTGTTACAATAATTGCTCCATCATTTGTTTTTTCATAAACTATGTCATTTTCATTTACAACTGGTGGATTTTTATCTATGTTTTTTACTTCAAATTCAACAGCATAAATGTCACCATCAATTGTTTTTATTTCTACTATATCGATAATATTTTTATCAAATACTTTTGTTAATTTCTTTTTGTCTTTAGATAATTTCCATCCTGTTACTTCTTCTAATTCTTTAGGAGATGTTATAGTAACAGTTACATCATTATTTGTACTTACATCATCATTACTAGTTCTTATAGTAATACCATCTAAATTTTTATCAATATTTTTTACATCAATTGGGATAAATACTTTATTTCCTGCAAGATCTTCTACTTCTATTAATTCTTGAGTGTTTTTTGTGTATGTTTTTTTTATAGATAAAGAATCTTTAGATAAAGTCCATGTATTATCAACTGGATTTTTTACTTTTTCATTAAGTTTTATAACAACTTCTACTTTTTTATTAGTTTTTATATTTTGACTTATAGAATATTCAACTTTTGCTGATGGTAATTCTTTGTCAATGTTATCAACTACTATATTTACAACGTTAGTATTTCCTAAAATATCTCTAAGCAAAACTACTTCTTTTTCATTTTTTGTAAATGTTTTAGTAAACACAGTATAACCTTCAGAAGGTGTCCATCCTTCAGGGGCAAATACTGGTTTAGATACTTTTATTGTTACAACTACATCACCATTAGTTAATTCTTTAGTGCTATATGTAATATCTTTTTCTGCTACTGATGGTTTATTATTTTTTATATTTACAACTTCATATTTTGCGGTAATTTTATTACCTGCTATATCTTTTACTTCTAATGTTTGAACTCCATTAGTATTATCTGTAAATACTTTAGAAAGTATTTTTTTGTCAGATGATAATTTCCAACCAGTTATTGCTTGTAATTCTTCATTTGATTTTATATAAACAGTAACATCATCATTTGTTTCTTGATTATTATTACTTGTTTCTACATCAATAATTGGTGGAGTTTTGTCGATTGTAAAAGTAATTTTTTCTTCATTATATGCACTATCTATTACAATTAATGTGTATGTATTTTCTTCTTTAATACTTTTTAATAATTCTTGACTATTTGTAATATCTTTATCATTTAATAATATTTTTTTAATAGATTCTTCTTTAATGGTTAATGACACATCTAAATTAGTAATTTCTTGATTTTTAATTCCTAAAATTTGAGGTTTATTATTATCATCTATTATTTTATTTAGGTCATTCAATATTTTTAATAATTCATTTTTTATTATTTCATCATTAATTTTTGAAATTGAATCTTTTATATTGTTTTTATCTCGATAATCTTTAGCTAGTAAAATATCTTCTCTTTTTGAAGATGTTTCAACTTTATTTTTTAATGTAGTTAATAATTTTCTTATTTCATCTATATTTTCTACAATTGGTAAATCAGGTTTTTCTTCTGGAGGATTTGGTTCAACTGGTTTATTATCATTATTGTTTTCTCCAGTGTTATTACCATTATTAGTATTATTGCTATTATTATCATTATTTGTTTGATTATTATTGTTATTGTTATTGTTATTATTGTTGTTATTTTGATTTTTATTGTTTGTTTGATTATTACTATTAAAATATTGATTTATATTAGATAATACAGAACTTGGATTTGCTATTGAAATATTATTATCTAAAATACTTTCATCTTCATTATTATTATTATTAATGTTTGTTAATGTATCCTTTTTTTGATCTTTTTCTTCTTGATTTCCATAATAATTATCTATATTATTATCTTCTAAATTGTCATCAGGATTTGCAAATACAAATGTACCTAATCCTAATAATAAAATTACTGCTATTATAACAATTTTTTTCTTATCCATAACTATACTCCCTATCTTTATATTATTATCTTATATAATTATAACATTAAAAAAATAAAACGCAAGTGGATACTAATTTCTTGTAATAAAAATTTTTTATAACTATATTTTATATTAAAATTATACTTAAAAAGAAAAAAATAGTACTTTGACTATTTTTATTTTAGAAAAACTTTATTTTATTCAGTGGCCACATTCTTAATAAGATTTTACCATTTATTTCACTTTTTTTTATCAAACCAATTTTTCGACTATCTAGAGAATTTTCTCTATTATCTCCTAAGACAAGGTACATATCTTTAGGTATTTTATCATAGCCTAAATCTTTAAGATAAAAATCTTTGTATTTTAAATTATTTTTTAAATAATCTTCCTGATATTCTTTATCATTAATATATAATTTATTATTTATGATTTCAATTTTTTCTCCTGGTAATCCAATTACTCTTTTGATTAAATATTTAGTATCCGCATATCTTAGTGAAATAATATCTTCTCTTTCTATATCTTTAAAATTATATATAAATTTATTTAATATTAGTACTTCACCATCTTTTAATGTTGGATACATAGAATTGCCTACTACTTGAGTAATTGATACGACATATAAAACTATAAATAAAATTAATATAATTGTTACTATATATTTTAAAGTGTCTAATAAAAATTCTTTAATACTTAACCAGTCCATAAATACTCCTTTAATTCTTTTATTATCAGAAGTATTATATAATAATTATTTTATTAATGCAAGATTGAGACATTATTGATAGTGTAAAATGATTTGGGGGAAGACACAAAAAAAGAAAGACCTGATGTT
>CAJUTW010000036.1 GCA_910589335.1 uncultured Bacilli bacterium
AGGTATGGCAGTTGATTCTAATGTAATAACTTTTGCAAGAATAAAAGAAGAATTATTAAAAGGAAAAAGCCTACCAAGTGCATTTAAAGAAGGAGCTAAATCAAGTTTCAGTGCAATAATAGATTCAAATATAACAACAATTATAGTAGCAATAATTATGTTCGTTTTAGGTGAATCAAGTATTAAAGGTTTTGCAACAATGCTTATAATTACAGTAATTGTTACAATGTTTACAATGGTATTCTTAACAAGAATTTTACTAAATTTATTTGTAAAAACTAATTATTTTAATGATAAAGTAAATCTATTTATTAATGTTAATAAAAACGATATTCCAAATGTAAGTAAAAATGAAGAAGCAAAACCTAATAGATTTAATAAAGTAAATTTCTTAAAAAATAAATTTATTTGTGTTGCTATTTCTTTATTTATAATTTCTGTTGGAGGAATTATTATTGGATTTAAAGGTTTAAATCTTGGTATTGATTATAAAGCTGGTACAGAAATAACTATAGTTAGTGAAGAAAAAATCAGTAAAAAAACATTACAAAAAGATTTAAGTGAAATTCAATTAAAATCTAGTAATATTACAATTGGTGAAGAAGAAATTAGTATTCGTATAGATGAAGCTTTAAATGGAAATGAAGTAAAAGAAATTAATAAATACTTTGAAGATAAGTATGATGCTAAAGTAAATATTGGAGTGGTTTCTAATATTGTTCAAAAAGAATTAATAAAGAATGCTATTTTATCTGTTCTTATTGCATTAATTGGTATTATTATTTATGTTTCATTAAGATTTAAATTAAGTTACGCTGTAGGTGGAGTAATCGCCTTAATCCATGATGTTTTAATGATATTTAGTTTATTTGCAATCTTTAGATTAGAAGTAAATGCAATGTTTATAGCTGCCATTTTAGCAATTATTGGTTATTCTATAAATGATACTATTGTTTCATTCGATAGAATTCGTGAAAATTTAGCTAAATATGATTGGAAAAAAATTACTTATGATAAATTCTTAAATATTTGTAATTTAAGTATACAAGAAACATTTACTAGAACTATTTATACAACAATTACAACTTTATTACCTGTAATTATCTTATTAATTTTAGGTTCTAAAGGTATTTACACATTTAATATGGCAATGTTATTTGGACTTATTGCTGGTACTTACTCTTCAATTTTTATAGCAACAATAATTTTTATAGCAATAGAGAAGAAAAATATTGGGAAAAATTTAAAAACAAAAAAAGAGTATAAAGATGAAATAAATGAAAAACAAATAAAAGGAATAAATTGTTAATTGAGGGGAGATGAGTTCTTTGTCAAAAAATACTTTTGATATAAAATTTGAAGATATATTAGAACAAGTTTCCAAATATATTGAAGATGAAGAACAAATTAACGTAATAAAAAAAGCATATGAATTTGCTTTAAATAAACATGAAGGGCAATACAGAAAAAGTGGAGAGGCCTACATTTGTCATCCGATGAATGTAGCCTTAATTCTAACTACTGTATGTGCTGATTATGAGACGATTTCAGCAGGATTTTTGCATGATGTTTTAGAAGATTGTGATTGTACTACAGAAGAGATGGAAGAAGCTTTTGGTAAAAATATTACTAAATTAGTTCAAGGTGTTACTAAACTATCAAAAATTCATTTTTCTACAGAGAATGAATATTTAATTGATTATTATAAAAAAATAATTGTAGGAATGAGTGAAGATGTTCGAGTAATTATCATTAAATTATGTGATAGACTACATAATATGAGAACACTTTGGGCTATACCAGAAGACAGAAGAAAAGTTAAGGCTCATGAAGCTCTTGATATTTTAGCACCAATTGCTCATCACTTAGGAATTCATAAAATTAAAAGTGAATTAGAAGATTTATCTTTAAGATATTTAAAACCAGATGTTTTTTATGATATAGCAGAAAAATTAAATAAAACCAAAATTGAACGTGATAAAACAGTTTATGATATGCAAAAACAAGTAACTGATTTATTAACAGAATATCATATACCACATGAAATAAAAGGTCGTGCAAAAAGTATTTATAGTATCTATAACAAACTTGATAAAGGGAAAAAATTTAGTGATATTTATGATTTGTTAGCTCTAAGAATTTTAGTTAATACAGAACAAGAATGTTACCTAGCATTGGGACTTATTCATTCAAAATTTCGACCATTACCAAAACGTTTTAAAGATTATGTAGCTATGCCTAAACCAAATATGTATCAATCACTTCATACTACTGTATTTGGCATAGATGGTTATTTATTTGAAATACAAATAAGAACTTATGAGATGGACGAAGTAGCAGAAAATGGTATAGCTAGTCACTGGTCATACAAAGAAAATGGTGGAAGTCAATCTGTTGCAACTATTCAAAATACAACAGAACAAAAATTACAATTTTTTAAATCTATTATAGACTTAAGTCATGATAAAATGAGTAGTGAAGAATTTGTTAATAGTGTAAGAGATGAAGTTTTAAACAATAATATATATTGTTTTACTCCAAAAGGAGATGTAATTGAATTACCAAGAGGAGCAACTCCAATCGATTTTGCATATAAAATTCATACTAAAGTAGGAGAAACAACAGTAGGTGCAATTGTAAATAATAATATCGTTCCACTAAACTACGAATTAAAAGATAATGATATTGTAAAAATAAATACTAATAAAAGTTCAACTCCATCTAAAGAATGGATTAACATGGTAAAAGCTACCACTACTAAAAATAAAATAAAAAGTTTCTTTACAAAAAATGAACGAGAAATATATATAGAACGTGGAAAATATTCATTAGAAAAAGAACTTCGCAAAAGAAAAATTATATTTTCTGAATTTACTAATGAAGTAAATATTAAAAAGATTTGTGAAAATATTAAAGTAGAAGATTTAGAAGATATCTATTTAAATATTGGAAATGGAAAAGTAACAGTTAATGGTGTAATTAATATTATAGAAAAACCATATGAAGAAGTTATAGCACCCAAAACAGTAAAAGTTACAAGTAAAAATACAGAAGCTGACATAATTGTAGAGGGAATAGATAAAATAAAAGTTTCTCTAGCAAATTGTTGTAATCCAGTTTTTGGAGATTCAATAGTTGGATATATTACAAAAACTAATGGAATTAAAGTGCATAGATTGAATTGTCATAATTTAGATATGTTAGAAGATCGTACACTAGATGTTAAATGGAATAGTAATGTTAATAAAAGATATATGGCAACATTATTAATTCATACAACTGAATCAAAAAATCATATGCTAGACTTAATTCAAGCTATAACATTAATGAATGTAAGTGTTGATGGGATTAAAACAATGGGAAAAGCTGAAAAACTTATTTATGAAGTAGAATGCTATGTTACAGGATTAGAACAATTAAATAAACTTATTTTATCTATTAATAAAAAAGAATACGTAGAAAAAATAGAAAGGGCTATGAAATGAGAGTATTAGTACAAAGAAGTGGTAATGCCAGTGTAAGTGTTGATAACAAAATTGTAGGTAGTATAAATGATGGATTAGTTCTTCTAGTTGGTTTCACTGAAGGTGATAATATTGGAAAAATCCAAAATATGGTAAAAAAAATTATTAATCTTCGTATATTTCCAGATGAAGATGATGTTATGAATAAAAATATTTTAGATTTTGGAGGAAGTATCTTGTCTATTTCCCAGTTTACCTTGTATGGTGATGCATCAAAAGGAAACAGACCTAGTTATATAAAAGCATTAAAAAATGATGAAGCAGTTAAGTTATATAAAATATTTAATGAAGAGCTTTCAAAATACATAAAAGTCGAAACAGGAATATTTGGAACAGATATGATAGTAAATATATCTAATATTGGTCCAACAACAATTATGTTAGAAAAATAAATTTAGATTGTTTAATTTAAATTTGTTAGGTATAATAAGTTTATCTTCTTGGGAAAGAGTAGTTTTATTTAATATTTTTAGAGAAAGTATGCTTGGTGCAAATACTTAATTTATATAAAATGAAGACATCCTAAAAAATAGAAGCGTTTAACTGCGATAAGGTTATTAAGAGTAAAAAATAAGGTGACACCACGGAGTAATTCGTCCTTAGAGGGTCATCTTTTTTATTAGGAGAGGTTTATGTTTGATTTAAAACTTATTAAAGAAATATTATTAGAGAAGGGATTAGGATTTTTAAATTTAAAAGGACTTAAATTAGTAAGAAGAATTTTAGCAGAAGATGAAGAAGATGAATTTGTTAGAAAGATATATGCTACTGATATAGGAGTAGAAGTAGATAAAAAGATGTTGCTTGACTATATAAATTATTATGGAATAGATAATTTATATGTAGGAGAAAGAGCTAATCATTATTCTAACGGGACGCTTAAGCTTAGAAATATGCGAGGAGCTAGTTTATTACCAGATAAAGATATTAGTGGTAAAAAGAGTTTATTTAAGCATGATGAGAATGACTATTATTATTATGATTTATTAGACGGAGAAAGACGATGTGAGCATGTTAGTCCAGATGTTTTTTATATAAGAGAAGGCTGTGATAATATGAAAAGTATTGCATCTATTATAGAAAAGCAAAAAGAAAAATGTAAGGAGATGGTAGAATGATACAAAAACAAAAAGGTTGCAATGACATTTATGGAAAAGAAGCTAAAATATGGAAATATGTAGATACTGTAATTGATGCTTTAATGGAGAAGTATAATTATAATTATATACGTACACCGATAATTGAGGCTACAGAGTTATTTCATAGAGGTGTGGGTGAAACTACGGATATTGTTACTAAGGAAAGTTATGATTTTCAAGATAAGGGTGGAAGAGATATTACACTTAGACCTGAGGGGACTGCAGGTGTTGTTAGAAGTTATATTGAGAATAAAATGTTTGGCGATCCTAATCAACCAGTAAAAGTTTATTATAATGGTACAATGTATAGATATGAAAGACCTCAAAGTGGAAGAGATAGGGAACTAACACAATTTGGTATGGAGGTTCTTGGAAGTGATGATCCAATGTCTGATGCAGAAGTAATTTCACTAGCAGTTAATATTTATAAAATGTTAGGATTAAAAGAAATAAAGGTTAATATCAACTCATTAGGTGATAATGAATCTCGTACTAAATATCGTGATGCTTTGATTGAATACTTTAAACCTCATATTGGAGATTTTTGTGAAGATTGTAAAGAAAGGTTAGAAAAGAATCCTTTAAGAATATTAGATTGTAAAGTTGATGCAGAAAATGAAATTTTAAAGAAAGCGCCAAAGACACTTGATTATTTGAATGATGAAAGTCGTATCAGATTTAATAAAGTTCAAGAATATTTAGATATAATGCAAATTGATTACGAAATAAATCCAACTATTGTTAGAGGACTTGACTATTATAATCATACAGTTTTTGAAATAGAAGCTAAAGTTGAAGGTTTTGGTTCTAATAATGTTTTAGGCGGTGGAGGACGTTATAATGGTCTTGTAAATCAATTAGATGGTCCAGATACTCCATGTGTTGGCTTTGCTTGTGGATTAGGTAGACTTGTAAAAGCACTTGAACTTGAAAAAGTAAAAATGCCTATAGTAGAAGATATAGATTTATTCTTAATGTACGTAAATGAAGATGAGAAAAAATATGCTGCCTATCTTTCTCAAGAGCTAAGACTTGCTGGATTTATAGTTGATACAGAATATACTGGTAGAGCTCTAAAAGGACAATTTAAACAAGCCGATAGATTAAATGCTAAATTTACTTGTGTTTTAAATAGTGAAGATTTAAACAATAATGAAATAAAAATTAAAAATAATGAAACTAAAACAGAAGAGATTATAAGTTTAGATGTTTTAATTTATTACTTAGATGAACAAATTTCTGCTTTAGAGGCTGATGATAATGATGAATGTGGTTGTGGTACGAACCATTGTCATGATGAAAAACACGAATGCAGTGGAGAATGTGGTGGTAACTGTCATTGTCACGATGAGTAAAAGAAAGGATTTTAGAATATGAAAAGTATAAGTATTAATGAATTAAAAAACTATTTTAATCAAGAAATTACAATTAGTGGATTTGTTGATAATATCAGGAACTTACAATGGGTACAATTTATAATTCTTAGAGATAATACTGGTAAAGTTCAAATTACTATTGAAAAAAGTGAAGAAAATAATAAAGAAATGGTAGAATTATTTGAAAAACTTCCACTTGAAAGTACTATTAAAGTAACTGGTAAAATATTAGACTCTCCTAAAGTAAAATTAAATGGTATGGAAATCATTCCAACTAATATTGAGGTTACAAGTAAAAGTGATGAAGAACTACCTTTTAATTTTAAAGATTTAGATGGAGTTAATTTAGATACAAGATTAGATTATCGTTTTATTGATTTAAGAAATGATAAAAATAATTTTTTATTTCAAGTGCAATCAACACTTGTAAAATATATGAGAGAATATTTATATAATAATAATTTTACAGAAATTCATACACCAAAATTTATTGGAGCAGCAAGTGAATCGGGAGCTGATGTTTTTGAAGTTAAATATTTTGATAGAGTAGCTTATTTAGCACAAAGTCCTCAATTTTATAAGCAAATGGCTATGGCATCAGGACTTAATAAAATATTTGAAGTCGCTCCTTGCTTTAGAGCAGAAAATTCAAATACTAGTCGACACGCAACTGAGTTTACATCTTTTGATGTAGAATTCTCATATATTGACAGTTATGAAGATGTCATGAATTTAGAGGCAGAGATGTTAGCGTATGCGATAGAAAAAACTAATGAAATCCATAAAGATAAAATAAAAGAATTATTTAATACAGAATTAAATATCCCAAAACTTCCATTTCCAAGTATGAAACTTGCAGATATTTATGAAGAATTAGAGAATAGATATAACTATAAAGTAGCCGAAGAAGAAAAAAATGATTTAACAACTGAAGCAGAAAGACTTTGTTATAAACTATCACAAGAGAAATTTGGACATGATTTCTTATTTGTAACAGATTTCCCAGCTGAAAAAAGAGCTTTTTACCATATGAGAGATGAAGAAGGACATTTAATGGGATATGATCTTTTATGGAGAGGAACAGAAATAACAACAGGAGCAGAAAGAGAACATAGATATGAAGAAATAGTTAAGAATGCCAAAGAAAAAGGTTTAGAAGAAGATGTTAAATTTTATTTAGAATTCTTTAAATATGGTTGTCCTCCACATGGTGGCTTTGCAATAGGAATTGATAGATTAACAATGTTATTATTAAATATTCCAAGTGTAAAAGAAACTCAATTCTTATTTAGAGGACCAAATAGATTAAATCCATAAAGTTACTTTTTTGTAACTTTTTTCTTTTAGTTCTTTAATTAAAAATATAATTTTGATATACTAATAATATAAGGTGAGTGCTTATGTTTAAAAAAAAGAAACTAAAAGAAAAAGATATAAATAAAAATAATTTTACAGAAAAAAAACATACAATTAATAAAATAAAAAAACAAGAAACTAAGTATACTGTTTTTCTTGTTATATTTTTTATGGTTCTTTTCAGTATTATAGGTTATAATATTTTAGTTTTTAATGATAAAGACTTAGAAAATATAGTATTAGAAAAAGATGAAACTTTAGAAAATTTAACTTTTACTAGTCCATCAATAACCTTAAATGAAAATGATATTTTAGATGATGATAAAGGATTAGAAAAAAAACCATACCGTCTTAGAATAGAGAATAATAAATCTACTAAAGTAAAATATACTGTTTTTTTAGAAGAAGATAAGTTTGCACAAAAAACATGTGGATGTAACAACAATAATAATTACCTATTAAAATATTCACTAGATAAAAAAAATATAAGTATTTTTAATAATGATACTCCTATAATAAGAGAAATTAGAGAAAAATCTAAAGAAGAAATTCTAATAACACTTTGGTTAGATAAAAATAGTTCTTTAACAGAAAATTTTCATTTTCATGGACATTTTGTTCTAAAAGAAATAAAAGGCTAAAATGCCTTTATTTTTCTTTTAAAAAACTTTTAATTATTCTATTTGTTAATTCGGGATAATTTAAATAACAAAAATGATTACTATTTTTATAGACAATAATTTCAGAGTTTTTAATTAATTTTTTTATTAATAAACCATCCTTTAAAGGTGTATCAAGATCGTTATCTCCCCAAATAATTAAAGTATCACAAGAAATATTTTTATAATACTTTCTAAGATCTTCTTTAATAATATTTTGAAAAGTTTTTTTCATTGATATAGGAATGCTTTTATAATCAGCAGAAGCGAATGCTAAAAGTAATTTTTGTCGATATTTTTCTTGTTTTATTTTTGGTAATAAATATGTTAATCTTTTTAATAATTTATAAAGTTTCTCTTTAAAAAACAATTTAAAACTTTTTCTTCTCTTTATTCCTGCAACATCAATTAAAATAATTTTTTTTAAATTTAATTTATAATATCCTTGAAGAATAGCTGTTATTCTACCTCCAAAAGAATGTGCTATTATTACAGGATTATCTATATTTAATTTTTTAATAAATGAATTTATTAAAAATGCATAATCATAAATATTTAATTCTTTTTCTAAAATTTTACTATTTCCAAAACCTGGATAATCTATAATATAAACACAAAATTCATCTTTTAAATTATTTATTATATTATAAAATGTATTTCTAGTATTACCCCATCCAGGAAGTATAAGAATATTTTTTTCTCCATTACCATGTTTTTCATAATAAATGGAGATACCATTTGATTCAAAATACATTTAATCACCTATACTATAGTATGATAAGTGTAAAAAAATGTTAAAGTACTTGTTATTATCAAATAAACTTGATATAATCAATTTATCAGATAGATACGAGTGGGCACTTTTAAAACCGACTAAAATAACGATACGGGAGTTTTGATCAGTTACTGGTGTTGAATACTTAATATAATTAAGGATCCTAAAGGTAGCGTAAGGACACCCACCTGGACAATGGACAGGTTTTATCGTTTGCCTATAACGTTTTATCTGATTTTTTTGTTGTCTTTTTTATTGGTTTATGGTAGAATATGCAGTACGAGGTGAGTGTAAATGTTAGTACTGCCTATAGTTAATCGTAGAAGGATTATGAATGCCAAATTCGAATGGAAAGCTAAGAAAAAAATTAGAGAAGGCGTATGCTTTGAAGATGCAGAAGAAAGTGAAATAATTGTTAATAGAGAAAAGTATTCTGAATCTAGTTTTAAAGATTCTAAAGAAGAAAATGCTCCAATTGATTTCATTAGAAGTAAATCTTTATTATATCCTAGAGATTTTTTAGTAACAACTAAAGAAGCTAAAAATAGTAATTTATATGATATATATGAGGTTGCTCAACCACCAAAAAAAGTAAACGCTAATTTAGATAAATTATTTAGTAAAGTTATAACCGATTTAAGAAATGAAATACCTAATGAAAAAAGCAGAGGAAGATATATATCATTAAAAGATTTAGGAATAGACAAGCATTTAACAGATGAAAAAATTGCTCGATTACAAAAAATTGTAAAAGAAGAAAGCGATATAACTCAGTGGAAAAGTTTATTTACAGAAGCTGATTTAATAGATCTAAGTGAAACAATTGACTTTCTTAGTCATTTTGAGTGCACAGTAATTTCAGATACTTCTATTCCAGAAGATAGTTTACTAGATACTTTAAAAGCATTATCATCTATAAAAACTAGAGATTATAAGAATTTAAAAAAATATTATGATATAGCAAAATCTAATGCTGAAATTTATACAAAAATTTCATATATAAATAGACTTCTTTATAATAAGCCATTTACATTGATACAATCAAAATCACAAAAACAAAAACAATTAGTAAAAAAGAAAGATGAGATGGAGTGTAAAAAAGTTGCTTAGATTTAATAGACTAGAAAAAATTATTGGAACAGAGAAATTAGAAAAATTGAACGAAAAAAGTGTTTTAATTTTAGGTTGTGGCGGAGTAGGAGGCTATGTTGTAGAAGCATTAGCTAGAAGTAATATTGGAACACTTATTATAGTTGATTTTGACACAATAGACGAAACAAATATTAATAGACAAATTACTGCTCTTGATTCAACAATAGGTAAAAAGAAAGTAGATGTTTTAGAAGAAAGAATTAAATCTATAAATAATAAATGTAAAATAATTAAAATAGATAAATTTATTGATACTAGTAATTTAGAATTACTCTTTAATTATAAAATTGATTTTTTTGTAGATGCTTGTGATACTATTAGTACAAAAAAAGAAGTAATAAAATTTTGTCTAAAAAAAGAAATTGATTTCATAACTAGTATGGGAACAGGAAATAAACTAGATCCTTCAAAGTTAGAAATAACAGATATACGTAAAACCATCAATGATCCTCTAGCAAGAATTTTAAGAAAATTCATAAAAGAAGAAAAGATAAATAATAAAATAACTGTTTTAACTAGTAAGGAGTTACCTATAAAAACAGGTGAAAGAACACCTGGTTCTACAGCATTTGTTCCAAGCGTAGGAGGACTTTTAATTGCAAGTTATATAGTGAATAGATTTATATAAAAATAGGGGGAAATATGAAAAATTATTCAAATATAGTTTTATCAATCATTACAAAAAATGGTGAACAAATTGATTTATCTTCATCACCAGAAGACATTAAACATATTAGTGCATATTCAAGATTAATAGAATTAATGTCCAATGATGTATTTAATATTAAAAAATTTATAGAGCAACAAAAAAATAAAGGATCAATTACAGGTTTTGAAATAGCAAAATTTATAGCTTCACAAGGAAATATAGTTTTTTTTCATACAGATGTCAATAATACATATTAAAAGAAAAAAGAAGCTTCTATAATATCTTATGAATCAATAACTATGAATCAAAAAAATAAGTTAAAAGAAATGATAGATTGTTTAAAAGAATTTAAAATATATTTAGGAAAAGTTTCTAAAACAAATAAAGGACATTTTCATTATGAAAGAACAACACTTAATCAAATAATTTTAAGTGTAAATGATTCAAATACTAATCAATTAAAAGAAACATCCTTATTTGAAGAAAATATTATATATATAATTCTTCCTGATGGAGAACTTATAGCATTACCAAAAAAAAGAAAAAGAATCTAATCATAAATCTGCATATACAAGACTAAAAGAAATTAAGCCAGAATTATTTACAGACTGTGATATATTAGATGGATATGAAAGTGCTTCTATTTTAGCTGCAAATGATAAAGTAGTTATATGGCCTACTAATATTAATAAAGCTGATATAATAATTATAACAATGCCAAAATTAATGGATAATAACCAATGTAAAACTCTAAAACAATTTTTTTACCATTACTTAATTCAAACATTTTGTTATATTCAGTTATTGCTAGATATAAAAAAAGAAATTCTAAAAAAATAATTTTAGAACAAATTTCTGAATCTGGAAATTATTCAGAAGGAATTAAGAAAACATCCGCATATTTAGATAAAATAATAAAAATAAATGAAATGATTGATTCGGAATCATTTATACTTGATATCGATGCTGAAAAATTAGTAAATAAAAATTTAAAATAGAACTTTTAAATAAATAATCTCTCTATATAAAATAAATAGAGAGATTTTTATATGAAAAAAATAATAAAGAAAAAGCAAAGAAATATTTAATATATCTAATGAATAATAGGTAATTAAATAGAGTTTGTATATTCAAACATTCAAAAAGACTACTATGATAGTTGGGATTTAATTATATTAGAATTGTTATTAAATTAAAGGTAGAATTTTAAGTTTGCAAACAAATTTTATATTATTAAAAAAGAAGCATTTTTGTGCTTCTTCTGTCATGAAAATATCATTTTTAAATTTATAATTTTCTATATAAGCCAACAACTTTTCCTAAAATTGTAACTTCTTTTAATATTATAGGTTCCATAGTATCATTTTCAGGTTGTAGTCTAAAATATCCATTTTCTTTATAGAAAGTTTTAACAGTAGCTTCTCCTTCTGAATTCATTGCTACCACAGTTTCACCATTTCTAGCAGTATTTCTTTTTTCAACGATTAAAATATCTCCATCATATATACCAACATTTATCATTGATTCACCACTAACTTTAAGTGTAAATACTTCATTTTTAGTATTAACTAAACTAATAGGTAAGCTAAAAAACTCATCAGGAGTTTCAATTGCCTCTATTGGTGTTCCAGCAGTAACTTTCCCAAGTAAAGGTACATCTACAACGCTTTCATTCTTTTCTAAATATTCGTTAGGAACCAAAATTTCAATAGTTCTATTTTTATTATCATCCTTTTTTATGTAACCCTTTTCTTCAAGTTTTTTTAAGTGAAAATGAATTGTAGCAGGAGAAGATAAATTAGCTTCTTCACCAATTTCTCTAACAGTAGGTGGATAGCCATTTTTAGCAATTAATTTTTTCAAAACTTTTAAAATAAAATTTTGTCTTCCTGTTAATTTTTCCATCTATTTTCCTCCTTATAAATTTAGTTTAACATCATTTTTGTCAATTGTCAAACAAATGTTTAATTGATAATTGACACGAACGAATATTCGAATTATAATTAAAATATAAATTGAAAGGAGAAGTAAAAATGAAAGAAATAGTAAAAAAAAGTGCAATAATAATAGGAGTTTATATTATATTTACATTATATCTTTTTATAGCAAGTGAGAGAATTGAAAGATTAGAAAATAATAGTAAAATAGGAAACGAGGAAGTAACAATAAATATTTCTAAATAATTAATTATTTATGTTATACTATTAACAGGTGATTTAATGAAAAAGATAATTTTAGTTGATGGAAACAATCTTTTATTTAGAAGTTTTTATGCAACAGCCTATCAAGGAGTTATAATGAAAAACTCTAAAGGGTTTCCTACAAATGCTTTATATGGCTTCGTAAATATGATGAATAAAATAATAAAAGAAGAAAATCCAAATTATATAATGGTAGCATTTGATAAAGGAAAGACATTTAGACATGATAAATATGAGAGTTATAAGGCCGGAAGAGCAGCAATGCCCGATGAGTTAAAACCTCAATTTCCTAAAGCAAAAGAAATTCTTGATATTATGGGAATAAAACACTTTGAAATAGACAACTATGAAGCAGATGACATTATAGGAACATTAGCAAAAATAGTTGATGAAGAAGATGAATTTATTGCAACAATAGTAAGTAGTGATAAAGATTTATTACAACTAATAAGTGATGAAGTAAAAGTAAAGCTTTTAAAACAAACAGGTCACATTATGATGGATAAAAATGAATTTAGAAATACATATCAAGTTGATCCGATTAGAATGATAGATTTAAAAGCTCTAATGGGAGATCCTAGTGATCATATACCAGGTGTAAAAGGAATAGGAGAAAAAACTGCCATCAATTTATTATCGAAATATGAAAGTTTAGATGGAGTATACGAAAATTTATCTAATATTTCTACTAAAACAAGAGAAAAACTAGAAAATGATAAAGAAAATGCTTACATGAGTTTAGATTTAGCAACAATTTATAAAGAAGTACCATTAGATTTTACTTTAGAAGAATGTAAATATGAAGGATTTAATTTAATAAAATATAAAGAAATTTTAGAAGAATTAGAATTTTTCTCTTTATTAAAAAAGTTAAATATCTCTTCTATCGATGAAATAACTAATAATAAAACTGAAGAAAAAATAAAAATTTTAGATATAAAAGATTTTAAGAACAAAGAATTTTCATTTTATTTAGAAACTAGAGGCTCTATTTATAGTAAAGGTGATGTTTTAGGTATTGGTATTTATGATGGAGAAAATGGCTATTTCATATCAAAAGACGAAATAAAAAATTATAGTTTTATATTTAATTCTAATGTAAAAAAATCTACATATGACTTAAAAAAAAGTATAGTTGTTTTAGGTAAATATGAATTAACTATTACAAATGTAGACTATGATACTATGATTGCAACATATTTATTAGATTATGTTGTTAAAGACGATATAAGCTTTATTGCAAGAAGTTTTGATGTTTCTTTTAAAACTCATGAAGAATTATATGGTACTGATAAAAAACCTAAAGAAATTGAAGAAGAAGAGTTAAAAAAAATATGCTGTAGTAAAGCAAAGTTTATTTATGATACAAAAGATAAAATAATAAATGAATTAGAAGAAAGTGGAGAAATTGACTTATTTAATAAAATTGAAATGCCTTTAGCAGTCGTTTTAGCAGATATGGAAAATACAGGAATTAAAGTCAATAAAGAATATTTAGAACAAGTAGAAAATGATTTAAAAGAACAGATGGATAAATTAGAACAAGAAATTTATCAAGATGCTAATATGGAATTTAATATTATGAGTCCTGCACAATTATCTAAAGTATTATTTGAACATTTATTAATAAATTATCCAAAAAGAGTAAAAGATAATAAATACTCAACTAGTAAAGATATTTTAGATAAAATTGTAGATGAGCATCCAATAGTAAATAAAATACTAGAATATCGTACTCTATCAAAATTATATACAAATTATGCAGTAGGTTTAAAATCAGAAATAAGAGAAGATGGTCGAATTCATACAATTTTTACTCAAACATTAACAAGAACAGGTCGACTTTCCAGTATAAGTCCTAACTTACAAAATATACCTGCTAGAAGAGAATATTCACGTTTAATTCGTAAAGCTTTTGTTCCCGATGAAAACTCAGTAATTCTTTCAAGTGATTATTCACAAGTTGAACTTAGAATTTTTGCTCATATGAGTAATGCATCAAATTTAATACAAGCTTTTATAGAAGAAAAAGATATACATACACAAACAGCCTCAGATATTTACAAAATTCCTATGGAAGAGGTTACTAAAGATATGCGAAGAAACGCCAAAGCAGTTAATTTTGGAATTCTTTATGGAATAAGTAGTTTTGGATTGTCTGAGGACTTAGGTGTTGATATTATTACAGCAAAAAAATTTATTGATAATTATCTAGAAACATATCCTGGAATAAGAGAGTATATGGAAAATAAAAAAAGAGAAGCATATGATAAAGGATTTGTAACAACATTAATGAATAGAAAAAGAGTTATAGAAGAGTTGAAAAATAAAAATTATATGATCAGAAGTAGTGGAGAAAGAATCGCACTAAATACACCAATTCAAGGAACAGCAGCGGATATCTTAAAAAAAGCTATGGTTGAAATTTTTGAAGAATTTAAAAAACATAATTTAAAAAGTAAAATGCTGATACAAGTTCATGATGAATTAGTTTTTAATGTTTTGAAAGATGAATTAGATATAGTTAAAAGTATAGTAAAAGAAATAATGGAAAATACATTCAAATTAAATGTTCCATTAAAAGTAGATATAGAAATTGGTAATAATTGGTATGAAGCAAAATAAAAGAGGTGGAAAAAATGCCAGAAAAACCAGAAGTTCTTACAGTTGTTAAAAATTTAAGAACTATATTATTAGGAAAAAAAATTACAGAATGCAATGTTTATTGGGATAATATCATAGCAAGTCCAACAACAAATGAATTTAAAGAAAAAATAATTAATCAAAAAATTAATGATATCAAAACAAGAGGAAAGTTTATTGTTATGACGTTAGATGATTATTCTTTATTAATACATTTAAGAATGGAAGGAAAGTTTATGTTTAGAAAAAAAGGTGAACCTTTAGGTAAACATGAACATGTTGAATTTATTTTAGATGATGATACAAGTTTTAGATTTCATGATACCAGAAAATTTGGAAAAATGCATTTAATAGAAATAGATAAAACATATATCACAAAACCACTATCAGAATTAGGATTAGAATATGATGATAAATTTCTAACAAAAGAATACCTTTATGAAAAAATTAATAAAAAAAGGTTACCAATTAAAACAGTTCTACTAGATCAAAGTATAATTACAGGAATAGGAAATATTTATGACGATGAAATTTTATTTATGAGTTCTATTAATCCAAGTCGTAAAGCTTGTGATATTTCACTTGAAGAATGTCAAAATATAATAGATAATTGTAGAACTGTTTTAGAAAAAGCCATCAAACTGGGAGGAACAACAATTAAAAGCTTTACTTCTAGTGAAGGAGTACATGGTCTTTTTCAAAATGAATTATTAGTTCATGGAAAAGCAGGAGAATTATGCCCTAAATGTAAAAATACAATATTAAAAACAAAAATAGGTGGTAGAGGAACACATTTTTGTGAAATATGTCAAAAATAATAAAGATTCTAAAATTCATTTTAGATCTTTTTTTGTTTTTATATTATTAAATTATAAAAAATAAATAGTAAATTTCTTAGAATAGTCTTTTTAAAATTTCTTAGAATAGTCTTTTTAAAAACATTGTAATTTTAATTCAATAATGTTATAATATGCAATAAATTTTGGAATAAAGAGGAGGAAAATAATATGCAAAAAGTAGCATTTTTAACCCCAAATAACGAAAAATTTGAAATGAATTATTGGGAAGTAGAAGAATTTTGCAAAAAAATATGTTTAAAAGAAGAAAATAAAGCATCGTTTGAAGAATTTAGTAAAAAGTATACTTATTTTCCACCATATTTTGATTATGTTATGGAAGTTAAAAAATATATATTTTTTAATTGTTTGTTTAATGAAGAGCATTGTTTAATATTTAATGATGACGCTTATTATTTTTCAAGTATTATTGGAAGTACTTATAGTGATACTATTAATAATTTCAAATTTTTAATAGAGTATTTAGATTATAGTGATTTAACAAGAATATCTGATGAAGAATTAGATATAAAATTACAAAAACCTGAATATACTGATGATTGTGTAATTGACCCTAACTG